>CAINXF010000034.1 GCA_903854795.1 Candidatus Kerfeldbacteria bacterium | reverse complement strand
GCGCATGCTCACGCAGGATCCGCTCACAGAACGCGTGGAACGTCGATACCCACAGGTTCACATAGCCGTACGGCAGCAACTGGTCGACACGTTCCTCCATCTCGGTCGCCGCCTTTTCCGTGAACGTTAATGCGAGGATGCCGTCGGTCGGTACCTTCTTCTCAAGGATGAGCCACGCGATGCGCTGCGTGATGACCGTAGTCTTGCCCGTCCCCGCACCGGCAACGATCAACAACGGCCCTTCGCCGTGGCTGATGGCGTGACGTTGCTCAGGATTAACGGTTTCAGGAATGGTTCCTGCCATATGTCATCATTGTATCAGGAAATGGCAGGATGCGGCACTATCCGCGCCGCTGTACCTTTCCCCACGCCACCATAAGCGCGTGATACTCCTGGTACAGCTTCACGTTGCGATGCAGATGTTTCTCGAAGAACGCTCGGTACTCATCGTAGTCGTCAAACGTGATACCCTTCTGCGCGAGGAAACGTTTCGTATACGTGTCAATCACGAAGATCGGCTTCTTGCCGGCGTAGAGCAGCATCGAATCGGCGGTCTCCCTGCCAATGCCATGGACCGCGAGCAACTTCGCGCGGAGCACCATAGTCGATTCCTTGAACATCTTCCTGAAACTACCATTGGATTCAACTGCCACAAAGGTCAAGAACGCCTGAAGCTTCAGCGCCTTTTGGCGGTAGTAGCCGGACGGACGGATCAACTGCTCGAGCTGTTGCCGTGGCAGTATGCGCAATCGCTCGAACGTGAATTCCTTCGCCATACGGAGATTATCCAACGCTATGCGCACGTTCTGCCAGTTCGTGTTCTGCGTCAGGATCGCGCCGACGCATATTTCGAGCGCTGACGATTCGTACCCTTTTGGTCCATCAACTGGCCACCAATGTTGCGCACCAAAATGGCGCCTAAGCGTCGTATATTCACGTCGCGGATCCACGGCGCTTCCTATGCTATCTTTTCGAAGTCGACCTTACCGACATCATCGATCCGTGCGAGCACCTTCACAACCGTCACGCCTTCGATACGTTTCACAATGTGGGACGCGGCGTGGTCCATGTCTTTCAATTGCCGCGCGCGCTCCTCGTCCTTCGATGTGAACGCCTTCGAGCCGCCGTACGCACCGCAATCCATGTGGTTCATGAGGATGACCTGCGTCATGCCATGCAACTTCTTCGAGATCTCGATCTGACGATAGACCAATTCGGTGTCGTGCTCGTCGTAAGGATCGGCGATGTTCTTCGCGGCGCCCGCGATCGATACGACGTCGTGGTCGCCTTTCAGTTCCAACGATTCGAGGAACATGTCGATATCGGCGATGAATCGGAAATCCATACAATGGAGCACGAGGGTCGAGCAGGTATGTTTCATATGGAAAAAGTATATCAGAACATTACGTCGTGAGGAAGCGGCGATGATCAGGGTGTCCGAAGGACGGGCCCCTAGCCGAACTCAAGTAATTCTCGTCATGAGGAGGGCAAGCGTCGAACTTGCTTCGCGCG
>CAINXF010000033.1 GCA_903854795.1 Candidatus Kerfeldbacteria bacterium | reverse complement strand
GGGCCGCCCGGATAGCCGAGGTCCAACAGTTGCGCGACCTTATCGAAGCATTCCCCCGCCGCATCATCGCGGGTGCTACCGAGCAGCTTGATATCTTTTAATGACCGCAACAACACTAGTTCAGTGTGGCCACCGGACACCACGAGCGCGAGCGAAGGGAATACCGGCGTTCTACCGTTCCAGTTCGCAGCGATGTGGCCATGCATATGGTTCACCGGGATGAGCGGCAGACCGCGTGCGTAGCTCAATGCTTTTGCCGTCTCGATGCCGACCGCGAGGGCCGTGTGGAGGCCAGGTCCGACAGTGACCGCGATCGCGTCGACATCAGCAAAATCAATTGACGCATCAAGGAGCGCGCGCTGTATCGAGGGAATAATCGGTCCGACGTGTTCCCGTGCAGCAACTTCAGGTACGACCCCGCCGGTCTTCGCGTGGACGGCGATCTGGGATGCGACGACATTCGATAGGATGCGCGTAACGTTGTTTTTTTTCACAATGATCGCCGCACTTGTTTCGTCGCAGGACGTTTCAATGGCGAGGATAATGCGGGGCGTCTTCATGAAGCATAGTATAGCAGAACGTACGTAATAATAGTGGCACTTAATAGTGCTATACTGTGCACATATGAAAAATAGCAAAGTATTTTCTACGACCGCGCTCGTGTGGCTTCCGCTCGCCGCGGTGACAACGATATTGACGCTCCTGATCTACGCCGTCGTGCAGCAGAACTACCGAATGAATGCGAACGATCCGCAGATCCAACTTGCCGAAGACGCGGCAGCTACGTTGGCTCGCGGTCAGGACGCACAGGCGCTCGTCGCAGGCACACCAGTTGACATCGCGTCGAGCCTTGCGCCGTTCATGGTGGTCTATAACAAAGACGGGCAACCAATTGCGTCGTCGGGGCTGCTCCGCGGAAGTATGCCGACGCCGCCGAGCGGCGTGTTGACCTTCGCCGCAGCACATTCCGAGGATCGGGTTACCTGGGAACCGAACGGACGCGGTGGTGTCCGTGTCGCCGCAATTGTGACGGCGGTGAACGCTGGAAAGGGTGGATACGTACTCGCCGGGCGATCGTTGAAGGAAGTTGAGAAACGAGTCGATGATCTTGGGGGCATGACGTTCGCCGCATGGGTCGCCGCGATGGTGGTGTCGCTTATGTTCGTATTTGCGTTCGCATACCTGAAACGGAACGAGTAGTACCGTATCACCCGTCGTCTACGCCGATCGATCGTCAGTGCGTGATGACTCGGTACACCACCAGGTCAGCTTGATCATCGACGAGCACGAGTCCGTTCATCGGTATTTTTTCACTGATCGCGGAAGCGAATGCGCCATAGCGCGCTACATCGAGGTTGGGCGTGACCGCGATGAGAATGCGGTCGAAGGAATTTTTCCACCGTGCGGAAAGTGTGGCGAGCGACGTTGCATCGAATTGTCGGTCGTTCGGGTTGCCGCCAAGTCGCACGACGGTGTATCCGAAACGAAACGCGAACTCGGCGGCATGGTCACCGATGATAAGGTCGCGTGACGTCGTTGAAGATTCCGCCCATCGTGCCGCAGTGCTTCCTGGAACGACATAGGGTCCGATATGAAAATCGTACGCCTTCACGGTCCATGCGACCGCGGCGATCGCGATGACCGTCATGAGTATCGTTCGCGTACGGGCGCTTATTTGCCGCACACTAGCATCGATGATCACGATGAATGATATCATAATAAGCGGATAGATCGGTGCGAGGAACCGTGTGTGGATGCGATCCGTGTCAATGAGTGCGCGCGCCACGACTAACCCAAGCATGTAGATGACGTTTATAGTGACCGGCGTGACCAGATTGTGCGACCACGCGTGAGATAGTGCGGTTCTTCGTTGTGTGCGTGATGCCAGAAATACCAACGAGACCGTAGCAAGGATAAACAATGACCACAGCATCCAGTTTGCCGTCAGGTCGTGCGAAAGTGTTTTCCACGTATCATTAAGGATGTCGCCGATCGGTTGCGACGAGATTGTGCGTGCGGCACCGCCGATCGGCTGGCCGGAAGTCAGATTGTACGTGAGCAATGGTACAACGAAGAGTGAAATACCAAGGATCGTGAAACCTAAGTGTGACACTAGAGTTCGTATCTTGCGGTGTCGGAGCGCTGACAGGAGTTGTATCACGACCGCTGTGCCGATGAGGATAATCCCGAGATATTTTGTGAGTATACCGATGCCCACGAGACAACCGAGCACGAAGGAAAGAAGTCGTCGCGGGTGACTGATGACGGCGCTACTGATCCAGCAGATCGCGGCGACGAT
>CAINXF010000032.1 GCA_903854795.1 Candidatus Kerfeldbacteria bacterium | reverse complement strand
TTGCCGCGCGTCGGGAACAGCTTCTCGTACAAACTATGCTGACCCTCAGCGAGTGCCTTGTAGAATCCGTACTGAAGTACTTGCAGCGAAAACAGCCGGATCACGATTATGCCAACAAAAACCCCCGCGAGCACCATAAGCACGCGAGTGCGATCAGCGGTGGTGGTACGTGTCCGGCGCGTACGGATCATGCGGCCTTTCGCGCTCGTGCGACGCTAGCGCGAGGCAACGGCGCCTGTTGAAGAGGTGAGGTAATCAAGTTTCGAAACCTGCACGAGGTTGAGGTCCTTCTGCGCGGTTTCGAGTTGCGCCATCGATTGTAGTCGGTCGACCTGCGCCTGGAGCGTTGCACGCGAGGCAGTCAAACCATCAAGATGATCGCTCAGGTCCTTCATGTCGAGGCCATGCGTGGCCGTGCTCGTGGTCAACACAAGGTACGACGTACCGCCCGCGACGATAACCGCGAGCAACACGATGCGGAGTCCCAATTCTGAGATCTTGAGCCGCTTCCAAAAATCGAGCTTTTCTTTCGTAGTTTCTTTCCGTGTGTAGACCATTGTTTTATTTTTACTGACCGTTAGTTAATATGTGAGGTTTCTATCTCGAACTATTTTCGCACCGCCACCCGGAGTTTCGCACTCCGCGATCGCGGATTGTTTGTGACTTCCGCGAAACTCGGGGTGACGGGATGCTTCGTGAGAATGGTGACGACCCCCTGCGCGGCGCGTTCCCGGAAGAATCGTTTCACGGTCCGGTCCTCAAGCGAATGGAAACTGATGACCGCGAGCCGTCCGCCTGGTGCGAGCGTGTCGAGCGCGCGGGGCAGGAACCGCTCGAGCCGTCCGAACTCGTCGTTGACGGCGATGCGGAGCGCTTGGAAGGTCTTCGTTGCGGGGTTTATTTTCGTGTGCCGTCCGCGGTACACGCGGAGGACGGCTTGCACGAGATCGTCGGTGGTAATGAACTTCGTTCGGCTGCGCGTTTCGACGATCGATCGTGCGATCGTCCGCGCCTGCCGTTCTTCTCCATAGGTAGAAATGATCTGGGTGAGTTCACCTTCCCGCGCAGTGTTCAGTAGGTCGGCAGCGGTCAGTCCGCCATGGGAGGCGTCGAACCGCATATCGAGCGGACTGTCGTGGTACTGGAACGAGAATCCTCGTGACTCGTCGGCGAGCTCGATCGAGGAAAGGCCGAGATCGGCGATGATGCATGAGGGCTGCGGGAACTGCGTCTTCTGAAGTATCGACGAAAGATGGTCGAAGGCGTCGTTGACGAACGTCACACGCGATGAAAAGGCCTTCAACGTGAGCGCTGCAATGTCGAGCGCGCGCTGATCAAGGTCGATCGCGAGCAATCGGCCGTCAGGCGCGGTTCGTTCGAGCAACGCTACTGCATGCCCACCGCCGCCTACCGTGGCGTCGATACAGTGTTCGTTCGGTTTCGGGTCAAGGAGCGTGACGGTTTCCGAGAGGAGCACAGGAATATGTGCGCGACGGTCGGTGTCCGGCAAGGAACTTGAGCGGGCAAGCATGGATCCCGCAAGTTCCTT
>CAINXF010000031.1 GCA_903854795.1 Candidatus Kerfeldbacteria bacterium | reverse complement strand
GACAGCGACGCCGTCGATGCCGACTGCATCGTTCCGGCCCGTATCGATCGATCGGCCGACCATTTCGGATATAAAAGGTTCGTCACGGCTCACCGGTCCGGTTGAGGAACTTCATCGCATGACGTTGGTAGACTACCGCCGCCTCGCCCCGGATGCGCTCGGATGCATCCGACATCTGTATGAGAAAATCCAGCAACTTGGCAAGGAATCGTTCTCGAAACGCGCCGAGGGTATTAAGGGATGGCGCCAGTCGGAGACGTATCTTCTGTATGTCGCGATGGGGCAGGAAAGTCTACTGCAGGTGAAGACGATTCCGGATGTCATCGCGGCACGGACACAGGAAGGGAAGCCCGCGCTCACCGAAGAGGAGTATTCGTACATCTCCGACCTTAACCGTAAGCTTCGCTTTTAGTCATGCAATTCACCGTCCCACAGTTCATCGACGTTGAGGACAAGATATTCGGCCCGATCTCCGTCCGCCAGTTCCTGACGTTCCTCATCGGCGCCGTGTTGGTCTTCGCTGACTACCAGATTGTGTACAAGATGATCTTACCGAATTTCTGGATATTCGCGGTGACCGCGATTTTTACCCTTATGGTCACAGGAACGTTCGCGTTTTTTAAAGTGAACGGGCGGCCGTTCCACTACTTTCTCCTAAATCTTCTCGTGACGCTCCAGAAACCGAGACTGCGCGTGTGGAACAAGAAGGTAAAGAGCGCCGATCTCGTCTCGTTCGATGAGGATATCGAGATCATCGAGGCACTTCCGATCAAGAAGCCGTTGACCATGAGTAAGCTCACTGAGATCTCGCTCATTGTCGATACCGGTGGCGCGTACCAGGAGGGGCTCAATGAGGAGGCCGACAAACCTTCGACCGAGAAGAACGCGACAGGCGCTGAAGATATCTTTTCTTAAAACTTCCGTATGGCGAAAACAAAGATCGTAAAGCAGAAGCCGAGCGAGAAGATCGCACATAACGCGGTATCGACGCAACGGTTCCTCGATATCCTCGAGATCAAGGATGACATCGTCGTGCTGAAGGACGGGTCCGTGAGGGGCGTCGTCCTCGTCTCATCGATCAACTTCGATTTGAAGTCCGAGGAAGAGCAGAACGCGGTCATTTCAAGTTATGTGCAATTCCTCAATTCCGTCGATTTCCCCGTGCAGATCGTCATCCAGTCGCGGAAGCTCAACATCGATCGGTACCTTGAAAAGTTGAAGGGTCTCGAGAAGCAGCAGACGAACGAACTGCTTCGCTCTCAGACGGTGGAGTACCGACAGTATATTCAGGAACTCGTCCAGATAGCGGACATTATGACGAAAAGGTTCTACGTGGTCATCCCGTACTCCGGTGCCGCGGGTGGTACGAAGAAGTTTCTGCCACGGCTCATCGACGCGTTTTCGCCGACGAACATCATCCACCTAAAACAGAAGAAGTTCGATGAGTTTCGCGCGGAGCTCATGAAGCGCGTCGAGTTCGTCATGGACGGCCTCGGATCCGCCGGGCTCAAGTCGGCGATCCTCGACACGCAAAGTTTGATCGAGCTGTACTACAACACTTATAACCCCGAGACGTCGAGCCAGGAGCACATGGTCGAAGTCGGGAAGATCCAGGTAGAACCATAACCATATGCCGGACATCAACCTTTCAAAACTTCGACCTGGCGAATCGCTTCCCGCGAAGGAGGAAATTAAGAAAGCGCGCCCGCAACTGAAGGAGAACCAGGCCGAGGTCATCGAGGCCGAGCGGATCTACCGTCGTGGCGTCGTGTCGGTCCGCGATCTCATCGCGCCGGCCGCACTGCGTGTCGACACGAATCACATCGAGCTCGGTTCGAAGTTCGTCCGTACCGTCTTCGTCGTCACCTACCCAAGGTACATCGCCGTCGGTTGGTTCGCGCCGATCATCAATTTTAACGCGCCGCTCGACATCGGCATGTTCTTCTACCCTGTCGAGTCGAAGATCATCTTGAAGCAGTTGAAGAACAAGGTCGGTGCGCTCGAGGCGCAGATTCTCTCCGACGCCGAGAAAGGTGCGCCGCGCGACCCGCTCCGTGAGACCGCGCTTCGTGACATCGAGAAATTGCGAGACGACCTGACGCAAGGGACCGAGAAGTTCTTCCAGTTCGCGCTCTATGTCACGATCTACGCGAACGATCGGAAGGAACTTGACCGGTTGACCGAGAAGATCGAGGACATGTTCGGTTCGAAGCTCGTCTTCTCGAAACGTTCGCTGTTCCAGGCAGAGCAGGGGTTCACGTCGACCGTGCCGCTCGGCATCGATCAGTTGCAGATTTTCTTCAGAAACATCGGTAATTTCCGTCGAATCGCGTTCAAAATAGAATGGTTTTCCAATCGGCGACTGCGACTTCACCCAACTATCACGCTCTTTCTCCGCTTTGCCTTTGACCGCTGGAGACTTCCAACCGAGGTTACCATGGAGAAACCCGACGTTATTTCGTTGCGATAGACACTGCATCACGGCGATGTCGATCGGGTCCTTGGAATTGGGATTGGGCTTGTAGCCGAATTGCAATTTGACGGAGGCGAGAATCT
>CAINXF010000030.1 GCA_903854795.1 Candidatus Kerfeldbacteria bacterium | reverse complement strand
GTGCGCCGTGAGCGCATGGGACATATTATGTTGTCCGCACCGGTGTCACATATCTGGTTCCTTCGTGGCGTACCGTCGAAGATCGGCCTTGCACTCGACCAGGGCGTCATGGACCTTGAAAAGGTAATCTACTTCGCGAACTTCATCGTGACACATGTCGATGAGGGTCTCCGCGAAGAGATGTTGACCCAGATCGAGAACGAGTTCGCGACGAAGAAAAAGCAGATCGACGCCGAATTCTCGCGTCAGCAGCAGGAGATCAAACAGAAACAGGTGAAGTCAGATGCCGCAGAGGGCAAGAAGGCGATCGACGAGGACACGATCACTAAAGGAGTCGACGCAGCGAGCGAGCTGAAGCTCCAGCAACTAAAGACGTTGCAGGAAGCGGTTGACCTCGCGAAGAAAGAACTCAAGTCGATCGAGAAGTACCAGATCATCACCGAGCAACAGTACCAGGATCTCTCGTTGAAGTACGGTCATGTCTTCACGGCCTCGATCGGCGCTGAAGCCATCCATAAACTTCTCGCCGAGATCGACCTGGAAAAGACGATCAAGTCGCTTGAAGAGGAAGCTGCTGATGCGGCCGACAACAAGCGCCGCCGCATCGTCCGTCGGTTGAAACTTTTTAAGAATTTCCAGAAGAACGGACTCCGACCTGAATGGATGATCATGACGGTAGTTCCGATCATCCCACCGGACCTTCGGCCGATGGTCCAACTCGACGGTGGTCGGTTCGCGACTTCCGATTTGAACGACCTCTACCGTCGCGTTATCAACCGTAACAATCGATTAAAACGTCTAATCGAATTGAACGCGCCGGAAGTCAACCAGCGAAACGAACGTCGCATGCTCCAGGAAGCCGTCGATGCGCTTATTGACAACGGTGCGCGACATGGCAAGACCGTGACAGCCTCAACCGGCCAGAAGCGCATGCTGAAGTCGATCGCGGACATGTTGAAGGGCAAACAGGGACGGTTCCGACAGAACCTCCTCGGTAAGCGCGTCGACTACTCCGGCCGTTCGGTCATCGTCATTGGCCCTCATCTAAAGCTCTACCAATGTGGTCTACCGAAACGCATGGCACTGGAGTTGTTCAGGCCGTTCGTCATCAGCGAACTCATCAAACGTGAGTTGGTGCATAACGTCCGTTCAGCTGGTCGCTACATCGAAGCGGGCCACGCAGTCGTATGGGATATTCTCGAAGTGATCACCCGAGGTTCGCACGTCCTCCTGAACCGCGCACCTACGCTGCACCGTCTCGGTATCCAGGCGTTCCAGCCGATCCTCATCGAAGGCAAGGCGATCCAGGTACACCCGATGGTCTGCCCGGCGTTCAACGCGGACTTCGACGGTGACCAGATGGCCGTCCACGTCCCGCTGACCGAGGAATCGAAACGCGAGGCCGCGGAGCTCATGCTGTCCTCGAAAAACCTGTTGAAGCCCGCGACCGGTACACCGGTTGTCAGCCCACAGCAGGACATCGTGCTCGGCTGCTACTACATATCGTTAGTGAAGGATGTCCCGAACCCGAAGACCTTCGCCTCTGAAGAGGAAGCGATCCTCGCACACAGCCAAGATGTCATCGGCATCCAGACCAAGATCAAGGCGCGCATCGATGGGAAGATCATCGAGACGAGCGTCGGTCGTATTTATTTCAACCAGATCCTTCCGAAGGAACTCCGGTACATCAACGAAGTGTTGAACCGCAAGACGTTGACCGAGATCGTGAGCCGGTGTCTCGCCGAGCTCGATAACGAGCGTACGGTGGAACTCCTGGACAACATCAAGAAGCTCTCGTTCGAGTTCCTGACGCGATCAGGTATCTCCTGGGGCATGGATGACCTGCAGGTGCCGGAAGGCAAGACCGAGGTCGTGCAAGCCGCTGAGAAGAAGATCGATGAGATCACGACTCAATACGAAACCGGCCTCCTGACCGATATGGAACGTCATGTCCGCGTCATTAATGTGTGGGCGAAGGCAAAAGAAGAAGTGACCGACCTCAGTAAGAAGTCGCTCGATCGCTTCGGTCCCGTGTTCGCCATGATCGATTCAGGCGCTCGTGGATCATGGGCTCAGATCAGCCAAATGATGGGCATGAAAGGCCTCGTGTCCAACCCGGCGGGTGGCACGATCGAGCTGCCGGTGAAGCGATCCTTCAAAGAAGGGTTCGATGTCCTCGAGTATTTCATCTCGACGCACGGCGCCCGAAAAGGATTGTCCGATACCGCGCTCCGTACTGCGAACGCAGGATATCTCACACGTCGGCTAATCGATGTGTCACAGGATATCGTGGTCACGATCGATGACTGCGGCGACGATACCGGTTATGTCATGACGAAGGCCGAGAGTGAGGAGATGGGCGAGACGTTGTTCTCGCGCATCATCGGCCGCACGACAATCGATCCGATCATCGATCCGAAGACCAAAAAGGTGATCGTCAAGAAGGGCGAGTTCATCACGAAGGAACACCAGGAGAAGATCGAGAAGGCTGATTTCGACCAGATCCGCATCCGGTCGGTCATGAATTGCAAAGCAAAGCGCGGTACCTGTGTGAAGTGTTACGGGTATGACCTTGGCTATAACAAGCCTGTCGCCCTCGGAACCGCCGTCGGCATCATCGCCGCGCAGTCCATCGGCGAACCTGGCACCCAACTCACGATGCGTACGTTCCACACTGGCGGCGTCGCCGGCCAGGACATCACGCAAGGTTTGCCTCGTGTCGAGGAGCTCTTCGAAGCGCGTCCGGTGAAGAAACCGGCGTTCCTCAGCGAGGTCGAAGGTCAGGTCACGATTGAGGACGCTTCAGAGCATAAGACCGTCAAGATCAGTTATCGCGGCAACAAGGAAGAGGTCCACGAGCTTCCGAAAAAGGTGAAGAAGGGTACCACGTTCACCGCGAAGGTGAAGGACGGCGCGCATATTAAAGCAGGGCAGGTCGTTGCGCTCATCGGCGATGAGGAAGCAATCGCGGTCACGACCGGCAAAGCGAAGGTGACCGAGAAGTCGGTGACGATCCTTTCCGAGGAAGATGCGATCAAGGAGTACGACATCCCGGCGGACTACTCGCTTTGGGTGAAGAACGGCGATCTCGTCGTTGCCGGTACGCCGCTCACCGAAGGTTCGTACAATCTCTTCGAGGTGTTCCGCCTGAAGGGAAGGGAAGCGGTCCAGAAGTACGTGATCAAGGAGATCCAGTACATCTACTCGTCCCAAGGACAGAAGCTGAACGATAAACATATCGAGATCATCGTACGTCAGATGTTCTCCCGTATCTACGTCATCGATCCAGGTGACACGGACCTGCTCGCCGGAGAGATTGTCGAACGGCCAGTCGCGGAGAATGCTAATCGTGAAGCGCTGAAGGCGAAGAAGAAGCCTGCGACGATCGAGCAGCTGCTCCTCGGCATCACGAAGGCGTCCCTCACGACGGAAAGCTTCCTATCGGCCGCATCCTTCCAGGAGACCGCTCGCGTCCTCATCGACGCCGCAGTCAGCGGAAAGGTCGACTACCTCCGTGGTCTCAAGGAGAACGTCATCATAGGCAAGATGATCCCGGCAGGCACCGGCTTCAGGGATGTTGAAGACATCTCCTCGGTCGATGAGTCCTCGATTATCACGATCTAACACTCATTACCGCCCAGCCGCCATCCGATTGGATGGCGGTTTTGGTAAACTTCAATTTTATTACTAGAGGCCTACCAACCCCGCCGAACATCCGCTGTACGGTGGCGGAGACATAAATTCTGTCAATGATAGGTGTCGAGCCGACGATTCTGCGCCAGTATCTGTATCGTATTGTTTTTTTGGGCAACATCATTAAAATTTGTCCTCAAACACCGCTAATATTAGTTGCAGAGACCATGTGTTTATGTTGTGGTTATCTAGTTCTTGACAGTGCCAGTGGATGTGCGTAAGGTTGCCGCGACGGCCTCGGCAACAATGCGAATTGTCATCATGGAGGGGCTTGATAATACGTCATGTCGGGGTCGCGGATGGGCACATAGTGCGCCTCCCGGCCCTTTGACAACACGGCTTCTGTGAAACAAGAAAGTGAGGTGAAACAACGCAAAGTTGTTGGTATTGGAGCATCTGTTCATCCCCTTGCCGCAGCCAATCATGCGTGAACAACGCATGCGCACGCCCTTCGAGCGATCGAAGGGGAGGAGGCAACATGAGAGTCAGTGTGGCTGTCTTGCTGGCTGCGTTGCTGAACATCAGCATCTCGCATGCCGGAACGGTAACGCAGGTCGCGCAGTGCGACAGCGGGACCGTGGTCTACTATGGAACGATGTGTGTGCCGCCGTCCCAGTTCGGAACGGACGGTACGCAGATCCTCTTCCGTGCGCCCAACGATCCCACCTTCAACGAGGCGGGGCTCGACTGGGTACCGTGGGTGCTCACGTCACCGGACACCGTTCCGGTCAACACGCTGTCGCCGGAGCAGGCGACGGTTTCGCGTCAGATCGGCAGCTCGGTCACCGGCGTGCTCGCCAAGTCCAAGGAGCTCTATCAGAACGAGGGGCTCAGTGGTCTGGCGCTCATGGAACGGAAGGCCGCGTTGTATCGGTCTGATATCGCCGCGGTCGATTCGGTGAAGGTCGGCGACGAGAACACGGTCTACATTTGGTTCAAGGGTATGAACGGCAGGTCGTTCCGCGACCGTGAGTACCCTGGACCGGCGGTGGGCCCGACGCTCGACGAGCGTCTTTGTAACCGCATCAATTGCGAGATCGTCTCGAACCTTTCGAAGGGCGGGATGATCGTCGTGGACTACGGCACGGAGGTCTCGGTTCCTCCATATCGGGTCGTTGCGTTCCGCGAGGAACTGCGCGCGCTTCGAACCGGCAAGAGCAAGGAAGCATCCACTATCAAAGATCAGGCCGTCCTCAAGCGTTTCACTACGCCGAGGACGCCGCTTCGGGCAATCGTCGAAGGAGGGAGGTAGCGCATGCGCGGCATCCTGAACGTCGTTTACGCGGCGGGGATTCTGCTCACCATGTGTTGTTCTTCCGCATCGGCAGATCCGCCCCCGAACCAAACGCCGCATCTCATGGACTGCATCAGGATCGAGCCGTTCGAAAGCCACACGGTGTGGATCCAGAACCTCGATTCGACCGCAGTCGCCGAAGGCTACACGATCTACCGTCACATCGACTACAACAACGGCTACCCTGCGTACACGCTCGTCAACTTCATGCATGATCTGAATGCGGGGTATGGGATCTTCGGGTACGGAGGACACGGAGATTCCCTGGGTATTGGTATGGAGGTGTACGCAAGCCAGTCCTCAATGATGGCGGCGTACAACAACTACCTCAACAACAACTGGTACTTTGCCGACGAAATGCAGCCCGGCAGCGAGACGATGAACAACATTACGGTATGGGACGTAGGAGCGACGGAGGACTTTATCGCGAACTACTTCCATGACGACTCCACCATCGTCTACAACGCCAGCTGCAAGGGCGATTGGTACTGCGATCAGTGGCTCGGTGCCCGCGTTGTGTGTGATTATAACTACACCGTGGGCATCTACCCGACACCGACACTGCAACGTGAAGACCAGGTTGTGTGGTCCCGCATGCGGGGCTGGGCAAACTGGCAGGACGAGCGGTATCGCACTCTCGGGTGGGCCATCAACGGCACCACGCTGAGTTCGTACGGCAAGCTGAACACCGTACTCGCACCGACGATCAACAAGGCGACCACCATCATTCCGACGGACCTTTACAGCCGGACGGGATGGGTATGCGTCGAGTTCGATTGCCCGATGGACACGACGATCAGCCCGAGGGACATCATTAAGGGCGAGAACGGCGTCGATCCGCTCTGGCGGCAGTGGCGGGGAACGAACCATATCTGGTTCAAAATCGCCGGGCGTCAGATCGGGACCGGTACGCTCAGGGTCCTTGCCTACAACGTCGACGTGGGCCTGTACAACGCCGCACGGAGCATGAACGGCCTCATCCCGTTGGATGGGGACGGTATGGCCCCGAACGGCGACTCGAAGGACTACACGATCAATATCCATTACGTCGACACGAACCCTGGAGACAACCTCTAT
This sequence comes from Candidatus Kerfeldbacteria bacterium, assembly GCA_903854795.1. Lineage (GTDB taxonomy): Bacteria > Patescibacteriota > Patescibacteriia > SBBC01 > SBBC01 > CAINXF01. Next base: position 1,086 of record CAINXF010000030.1, on the reverse strand, counting down.
GCGTACCACGTGACACGCAACGCCCTAGGCGTTTCCGTGTCGTGGGGCGCGCGTCAGGAACAGCTGATCCGGGAGTATCGCATCGACTATGCTCCGGACTGGAACAGTGCGTTCACGACGCAGCAGGTCGTTCCGCGAGGGACCGGGCAGTATGCCATCACCATCCCGAACGGAAGCGACGGCATGTACCGAGTCACGCCGGTGGGGACTGACGGTGCGGACCAGGATCAGGAAGCTGATCAGGTCTCGCCGGAGGTCGTGCCATCGATCGAGTCGGTCAGCGTCACTGTGGAAGAACTCTCTCGCGGTGATTCGCTGATGTTCGCAGCCAGGCAGGCGCGCGTCATGCAGACGACGACGTCGTCCCAGCTGTACGACATCTTCACCACGAAGAAGTTCACGTGTCCCGCGAACTGGCTCAGAAATTTCTGGATCGCGTGGGGGCTTCCTTCCCAGGTCGTGTTCCTCGAGGACATCGGGGGCGCGGCAGGGATCAAGCCGTACGTCACGGCACATGTCAATGTCACGTCAGCTTTGCTTTACGGCGGGGCTACCGTGCTCAAGGACGTGAACGGCTATGACGTCTACAATGATCCGAGCCAGCGTACAATGGGCTACGGTCCTCTCGGCGGCGTGCAGACCGATCTGTCGAAGGACGTGATCGGCTTGAACTACTCGGCCGATGCAGACAGTCAGCGGTTCGGCTACCCGTACTGGACTATCTCCGTCCCGATGCTGTATAAGCATTTCGATCGGAACAACAACGGGAAGCCGGACGATAACATCCGTTTCGGCGTCGCGCCTATTGCGGATACGACCGAAGCGTGGGGCTTCAACATGAAGGTGGCCAATGCGAAGGCGATGCAGCCTTCGTCGTCGGTCGCGTTCGTGGGATGCTTCCGTGGCGGGACGAACGCCGAGTGGAACTATGTCATGTCATTGCAGGATTCGCTGAAGCGGCGAATTTCGAACCGCATGACCATCTCGACGGTCAGGGATTTGTTCTCCGCAGTGATGACGTCGTCCCAGCGGATGACGGCATCCGTGAACACGATGAACGCGGGGCCAGCACTGATCGAGGTGTTC
>CAINXF010000029.1 GCA_903854795.1 Candidatus Kerfeldbacteria bacterium | reverse complement strand
TGGCGGAACGACCACGTTAGTCTGCGCGACGCTCGGAGAGCAAGGGTCGTCCCACCTGGCGCAGCAGATGACTGAATCCGCATTGAAACGTGTTCGACTGAAAGAACTGCGCGTTGCTACGCGGCGCGAAGGTTTCTCGTCGGTAACCGCGTTCCGGTATCCGGACGGAAAGTTGTCGCGGTATCATGCTCAGTTTTTTGAACGAGTTCTGACAGAAGCGCGACGGCGTAAGAGCGACGTGATTCTGTCGTTCGGTGCAGACGGTTTTAGTGGCCACCGCGATCATATCGCCTGCAATCGCGTTGCGGCCGAGCTTGCCGCGCACTTGGGGTGTATGCGGTATGTATTCACCTTACCACCGACACTTGCGCGCACAGCGCCGAAATGGCTGTCAGTACGTCGGACGCGCCCTTCGCGGTACCGTTCAATTTACGGTTACGCGAAACCGACCGTCGTGTTGCGGTTACCAAAAAGGTATAAATTAAAGGTGTTACGCATATACAAGTCCCAACTTGACGTTGGCGATCCGTTCCGTGGTTTCCCACCTGTAGCAATTAGAACATTACTCGAAAGGGAGTATTTCGCACAGGTTACGTGAGGTGTCAGTGTACGACGTTCTGCGGCTTCCCCGCGAGGAAGGCCGCGACGTTGTCGATCGTCGTCATAAGAATCCGCTCGATCGCTTCGCTCGAGTTGAAGGCGTTGTGCGGGGTGATGACGACGTTGTCGAGCCCGAGGAGCACGTGGTCCGCAAGTAACGTCTTCAGCGCCGCGTCGTTGGTCGACGCGTCGAGGTGGTTATGTTCCGCGATGAGGTCGGCCTCTTCTTCGAGGACGTCGAGGCCAGCGCCGCCGACGATGCCCGACTGGAGCGCCCTGACCAGCGCCATGGTGTCGATGATGCCACCACGCGCCGTGTTGATGATGATGACGCCTTTCTTCATCTTCTTGAACGCCGCGTCATCGAGGAGATGCGTGGTGTCGGGGAGTAGCGGGACATGGATCGAGATCACGTCCGATTCGGCGAGCACACGGTCGAAGGGCGCGTAGGCGAATCCGAGCTCCTGCGCGGCCTTCGCGTCCTGCACTTTCGAGAACGCGAGGATGCGCATGCCGAGCGCGGCCGCGTACCGGATGAGGTGCGTACCGATGTGGCCCGTACCGATGACGCCGAGCGTCTTGCCTTTGAGGTCGAACCCCGTCAGCCCTGCGCACGTGAAGTCGCCGTGTCGCGTGCGTTCGACCGACGGGACAATCCTGCGGCTGATCGTGAGCATGAGCGCGAGTGCATGTTCTGCGACGGTGTTTTCACCATAGAACGGCACGTTGCACACGGTGATGCCGCGTTCTGCGCAGGCCTTCAGGTCGATGTGGTCGTAACCGGTCGATTTTGTGGCGATGAGCTTGAGGTTCGGCATGGCCGCGAGCGTCGTCGCGGTGACCGCCGAGTGTATGAACGGCGCGATCACGGTGACGTTCTTGAGCTGGTCTGGCATGACGGTGGCGAGCGGTGCCTCGGAAAAAAGCAACGTTCCCTTGAGGCGCGCCGTCACAAGCCGTTGTTCCCGTGCGCTCGCGTCAGTGAAGAAGATGGTATCGTTCATGGGTGTAATGTTAGTGTTTGCTCCGCTTCAGTGATTGTACGGCGTCGCACGGTATTTGTGAAGGTCAGACGACGAAGTACCAGCGCGCGAACAGCACCGTATTAATGACGAGAATTGCTACGCTCGCGATTGCGAGCAACGGGCGGAGACGTTTTGGCGTGATTGCCACGAGACCGATGAGTATTGGAAATAGCGAAAAGACATGGCGGCTGTCTGAATTGATGTACGACCCGACGTATGAAATGACAGTGGCACTGAGTGCCATAAAAAACCATGTTTTGCCGAAGAATCGCCATGCCCCGATCAGACCCGTGACCGCAGCGACGACGCCAAGAACGATGTTGAAACTGAGGAACTTGTCGATGACATGAGGATTGAGGAAAATGTTGTTAAGATGTCCGAAGATGAGTTGCACTGGGAATTCCAGTTTGTGCTGAAACGAATCGGTCGTCGCATGAAAGAATGACAGCGTCCGATGCATGATATGGTCCAAGACGAAACTCCAGAGCGCGAGGGCGGTAAC
>CAINXF010000028.1 GCA_903854795.1 Candidatus Kerfeldbacteria bacterium | reverse complement strand
TTCTTCGAAGCAGCGCATCGGAATCGCCCCCCGAACCCGCTTCGGCAGTTCTGAGCGCATCCTCAATCCTCCGCTGCTCCCTGGTGATACGGATACGGCGCAGATACGCGACGCCCTGAACGACCTCGGTTCGGGCATTTACCCCCCGTTCGGCGTCATCCGCCCCGTGTACTACACCATCCGACAGCAATATGAGCTCCTCGACCCTCGGCTTCAGCAACGGAAGCTCGTGTCCAAGCTGAGTGATGAAACCGTCGGGGTCAAGACGATGGTACTGACTATAGTATAAAACCGCTTGTCTGTAAAGTGCTTGCAGGTCAGGATCCGACAATATCTCAGGTTTAAGCTGTTCAATAAGCAAAGTGAACAATTCGGGATGTGCAAAACCCGCGATTACAAGTATTCGCTCCGCCACCATCGCCTCCCTATCCTTGTGGGGATGCTCATTAGTTTGCTCTTTTTCCGAGGATGTCACAGCCTTCGGCGTTACCACTTTTTTCAAGGCATCACGGAGCGATTCTTCACTCACGGACAACTTCGCTCCCAATTCCTGCAAATAATGACTTTGTTCGACCGGGTCAGGAAGACGAGATATCACGGGCAGAAGCTGCTTAGCGACGCGTTTCTTCACATCGACGTCGGTCAGGTCGACGTTCGCGAGCGCACGATTGAACGAGTAGTCGACGATGCGTTGCGCGTTCGCGATGGCGTTCCGCCATTTCGCGACGTCCTGCTTGATGAGCTCGTCGGGATCCTTCGCGTCGGGGATGGTAATGACCTTCACGCGCAGGTCAGCGTTCAGTGCCTGGTCGATCCCCCGGCGGGCCGCTTCTCCGCCCGCGAGGTCGGCATCGAACGCGAGCGCCAGGTTCATCGTGTAGCGCTTCAGGAGCTTCACCTGTTGCTCGGTGAGCGCCGTGCCGGACACCGCAACAACGTTATTCACGCCTGCCTGATGCGAAGAAATGAGGTCCATGTACCCTTCCACCAACACGGCTAGGTCCGCCTGCTTGATCGCCTGCTTCGCATGGTTGAGGCCATACACCACGCGGCCCTTGCTGTAGACCAACGTCTCAGGCGTGTTGATGTACTTCGCACCGGACGCAGCATCACCCTGTGCTTCCTCAAGTACACGACCGCCGAATCCGACTACCGCGCCGCTCACGTCCCAGATCGGGAACATGAGTCGTCCACGGAATCGGTCGTAGTAACCCGTACCCTTGTCACGCTTCACCGCGAGACCAGCATCGAACACATCCTGCTCCTTGAAACCCTTCTTCACGAGGAACGTCAGTACCGCGTCCCACGTCGTCGGACTGTAACCGATCTGGAAGGTATCGGCAGTATCATCAGTGATACCGCGCGTCTTCAAATAATCACGAGCGATCTGCGCACCCTCTGCGTCGGTCAGTATTTTCCTGTAAAACGCCGCGGTCAACTTCAGGATGTCCAACAGCTTCGTTTTCGCATTGTGCAACTGCGGGTTCGCGGGTTTCAGTTCGACATTCGCCTTCTTCGCGAGCATGCGGAGCGCCTCGGGAAACTCCGAGCCCTCGATCTCTTGTACGAAGGAAAAGATGTCGCCACCTTTCCCGCATCCGAAACAATGCCACGACTGCCGATCCTTCGAGACCATCAAGCTCGGCGTCTTCTCGTGGTGGAACGGGCAGAGCACCTTGAAACGGCCCGGCCCCGAGGGGATGAGCTTCACATATTCCGAGAGGACGTCGCTGATATCCAAACGATCCTTGATCTCTTCGACTTGGGATGCACCGGGTGGAGGCATAGACACTTATACTTGTACCACACCGTACGAGAAATGCGAAACCGATGCGTTCCCCAAAAGTGTGGAAAACTGTCCGACTACAGATACCGAACGAACTGATTCTTTTTGTCGACGAGGACGTTCTTCGGCCGGAGCGGGCGCTTCGCGAGCTCGAACCCCATGATAATGATCTCCTCGCCCTTCTTGACGAGGAGCGCAGCGGCACCGTTCATGCAGACGACGCCCGAGCGCTTCTTGCCGATGATGACGTAGGTCTCGAGCCGTACGCCTGTCTTGTTGCTCACGACCAACACTTTTTCGCCCGGCCATAAGCCCGACTTCTCGACCAGTTCCTGATCTATCGTAATGCTACCGATGTAGCTCTTGTTCGCAGTGGTAACGGTCGCGTTGTGGATCTTCGAACGGAGGACGAGACGCATAGGTAGACTACCCAATGGATTAACCAACCATACCACTATACTCCAACTTCACTGCCATTTCCATCTCACGCTGGTTATACTCCTATACCACAAACCAAGACCGCGTCACGGCTTATAGAGGTAGAAAAAATCCTTTGAAAAACCGTTAAGATATTCTTTCGATCCGTCCTTCAGCGCCTTGATCAACGTCGACGATGAGTAGGTTCCGTTCGCGCTCGGCGTAAAGAAATTGAACCGCACCCAATTCGGGTTGATATCAAGCTGTAGGGCGCTCACGGCACCGGCGAGCTGCAAAGCGCGCGCGAGCGTCTCCGGCGTGAGATTGTTCCCCACGGCATATAGTAAGTTGCCGTTGGCAGTGAGCCCGATCCCCGACCGCCACGTCACGATGTCCGACGAGAACGTCCGTCCCCACAGCGCCTTGTTCTTCTCGTCGCTCACCGCCACCCTACCGTTCTCGACGAGGAGCGGGCAGTTCTGCCGCACGAAGGCGACGTCGTTGCCTAACGACTGCCCGGTATAATCGATGATACGGAGCGAGCCGTCGTTGTAGCCCACGAGGGTACCGATGTTCCTCACCAACGGAAGGTACGTCGTCTTTCCGACGATCATGCCGTACGTGCCATCACGGTACTGGAAGCCGCCGTCGAACGCCGCGACCAGTGCGCCACGCGCGATGATGTCCGAAGGAATGGTACCGGGACCAGGGTTACCGATCGGCCCTCCCGGTTGTTTCGTACCGGCGACCGTGGCGAGCCGGATGCCCCGCAGATCAAACTGGACGACCGTAACGATCGCGAACGATCGGCTGGGATCGGGCCGTACGATCGTGTACGCCGCCTTTTCCTCATGAGGGAACAACGCGAGCGGTTTCGTGAGCCACTGACCCTCATGCGTGAGCAGAGGGAACGAATGCGTGATGGGCACCGCCTTCAATTCGAGGTTACCACCTCTCGCGAGCGTCGACGATGAGTCGGTGACCGGACTGCTGGGCGCCCGTTTCGAATAGAGCGCGCGTTGCGCCGAGTCGGCGCCGTTGAAGTACTGTTTCTCCAAAAAAAGGACGGTCCGTGACCCGATGATCGGGCGGAGCACGTTGTCGGTGAAGTTCGCGGCGGTCGTCGGCGCGAACCTGATGAATATGACGGGTAGGATGATGAACACCAACAACGCTCCACACACGCTGGTCAGGACGCGGTGTGCCCGTATGAACCGTACGGCAACATGTCGACCTCGGTTCATCAAGGAAAGGCGAACTTCATGTTCAGGCATTTGAAGAATGGTAGCGTCGATATCAGGATGGCCAACACCGCGACTGATACTACAAACGCCACTGCGGTTTCTTTCAATGTTTGGAACGTCTTCTGCAACGGTCGCCGTACGATCGTCGGGGCCGCCGACAGGAAGAACGGCAACGCCACGAGCTGTACCACGTAGAACGTGCACCAGATCGAGGGGCTGTCGGTGCAGACGTTGACCGAGAACCGCGCGTAGCCCCAAAGCGTGTACATCGCGCTCAAGATGAACGAGATGTCCAACGTGGCCAACAAGTACGTGATGATCGTCCTTTTCGAGGAATCGTCCGGCAACAATTTCCTGCCTCGTAGCGCACAGACGTGAAAATAGATGAACAGCAACATCCACGCCGAGGCCCAGACGAATCCTGCGCTATGGCGTACATAGAACGCGTGCTGTTCGAACGGCATGTGTACGAGGGGCAGATAGACGGCGACTGCGCCGATGATCCAGAGCGCGATCTTGCTGCGCAGGTCCTTGTTGAGTAGTGTTTCCAACGACCGGAGAAAGAAATACATCGACAAAACGGACAACAGTAGGCCGATCTTGTACACAGCCTGCGAGTGCGTGGTAAGCGACAAGAACTCGAACACCTGATGACCACCGATCAAAGCGAACCCGATGATGACGTTGTTCAAGAACGGCAGCAACCACGGCGTGCCCAGCGTCCTGTACTTGATCGAGTACGAGACGTAATAAAAGGAACTCAACAGCAGGATGGTGCTGCCGGTAGTCAGTTGTACTTCTTTGCTATAGCACATTACTTCTAAAATTTTTTCTTCGTCTCATATTCGTGCCGGTCGATGTATTATGACTGCAAAAATGAACGAATTATTAGCCAGGAATTTTACGGATCAAGTGGTAACGGCGAAATTGCCCCTTTACGCTCAGACGATAACAATATTTTCGACGTATAGGTTACCGCGTCATTAAAATTTACCTTGGCAGGAAATGCTTGTACTATTGGCTGCGATCCCGTAAGATCTTGGACCGCGAATGCAAAACCGACGACATCGTTGTATTTAACCGTCAAATCGCTTAGATCCTCATCCCAGTTACCTGTCAGGCTATCAAAGTCACTGAATGGAATGGCATATTCAATACTAAACCCGTTTGCCGAGGTTGCTACATTGACCTGATGCTTACCAGATATGGGACCACCGGGAGGTTCACAAATTGTTACCCAGCCCTCTCCTAATACATAGGAGTAATATCCATCGCATGGCGTATGCCGATTGTTGGCAACCTCTAACCCCTTAATATCTTCTTGGTATAACGTCAGTACTCTATCAAATGACCCTGATCCAACGCCGCCATCATCACCCTCATCAAACGCCAGGTAATACATTGCTGAATCCGCGTTAACAATGGGCTTGGTTGATTGAATGGCGAGGAATAACGTTGGGGTTCCGTTGTTGGGAGCGGATTTGACTCGGAGCGTCATGGTCCCATCCTGACCAAGGCCAGAATAGATATTCGCATCATTCCATTCCGCTGGATTGATATGGCCATCAACAGTCGGCGCAATGGTACTTGTTGGCGCAATATATCGTTTTTCATGCGCAACAATAAACGTATATGGTATCGCGTAGTTGTTACCGGCAATGACTATCGTTACTTTTCCGGAATAATACCCCTCTGGCGCGTCGGCGGGGATTTGCAATTTGAGCACCGCAGAAGCACCTGTGTACGACGCGAGTCTATCCGGAGCCGTGACCGTGACATATGGATATTCCTCGACCCGATCGAGGGTTCTACCACTAGGTAGCTCATACACGCCCTGCAATGAAAAGTCCAACACTCGACGGCTGGCACTCGCGGTCGTGGTGGTAATCGTCATGGCCGTCGCCTGACGATTACGGATTGTAAACGTCCGCTGATCGGTCCCGCTATCTTTGACGCCGAACGCAATCGAACTCGGGGCCACGTCGATGGGGGCCGTCAGGGCACGATTGATATCGATCGCCCCAGCACCTTCATCGAAGGGACTGCTCATTACCTGGTACTCCATGTATAACATACTGTACGCGCCATAACCTAAATTAAAGTTTTGAAAGCGTCCAGTATTACTATCAAAATAACGGTCAGTTATGCCAAGTTGGATTTCCGCCGGAGCAATTTTAGTCGGATCAAACAGATGATAACAAAGCCAATAACTACCCGGATCAATGCCGGAGAACGAAGCGGCATACGATTCGGGAGCGTACGGCCCGTTCGGGTCGTTATGCCAAGACGCAGTCTGAATGACAGAACCTGGATTACTGTCGATGTCGAGGCCCGGATTACTGTCGATGTCGACGCGAAGATTTGCCGCTGAAATCTGAGCTAGAGGTATCGACGGATAAATCCCGTATAATCGGGCTGTGGCAACAGGAACGAAAGCAGAAAACGAAATCTTCGTACATACTTCCGTGGTGGTAATTCGACCATCGGGTCTTGGTATGTTATCCGTATGTCCCGTATACCGATTCACTGCAGTTGTAGCAGCCGTCGTTGTCAGAAGCGATTTAACCTGCGCCGGTGTCAGCGAAGGGTCGTGCTGCTTCAGTAGTGCAACCGTTCCCGCGACACGCGGCGTCGCCATCGAGGTTCCCGA
>CAINXF010000027.1 GCA_903854795.1 Candidatus Kerfeldbacteria bacterium | reverse complement strand
GCGCGCGAGGATCATCACGAGTGGTACATAGAGTGGCAACAAGTACCAATCGAACTTCGTCTTCACGAGCGAAAACAGGATGAACACGACGGCGAACCAGATCAGAAGCAACCTATCGAGCGCATCGCGTTTCATGAACCAGCGACGTACCGACTGGAGGAACACCAAGGGAATGAACACACCGAATGGGAAGGTCCGCTTGAACATGACCTCCGCGTACCAGAACCACGACACGTTGTTCTTGTAGAGTACTTCGGTCGCGCGGTCGAGTACATGGAATCCGAAGTAGCCGTCCCAGAACGTCTTCCCGTGACGGACGAGCTCGAACACGTGCCACGGCGCCGCCACGAGCACGGCGACACCCGCACCGGCGGCGACGGTCTTGATCCCGAGATCCGACCACCGCTTCGCGAGCGTACAGTCGATCGCCATCACGATCACCGGGATCAGGCCGGCGAACGACTTCGTCATGACCGACAGTCCGACGAGACCACCGAACACAAGGAACCACTGCGGCGACTTGCGGCACTGCCAATATGCGTACATCGCGGCGGTCAGAAGCAGCACGAGGATTCCGTCGGTCTCGCCTGTGCGGAACGCGTGGTACAACACGAACCGGCCGGTCACGAACAACGCACCGGCCAAAAATGACAGTCGAAGGCTGTTACTGATCTGGAACATCCAAAAAGTTATGAGAAGTGCCGTCGCGACACCGGCCACCGCGGACCAGAACCGCAACGCAAATTCGGTTTGCCCAAAGATTGGGAACACCGCCGCGGTCATCCAGAACCGCAACGGCGGTTTCGCGGTGTACAACTGTTCGCGGTACGTCATCGAGAACACGTGCCCCTCACGGTACATTTCACGCGTGACCTCGGCATGGATGCCCTCGTCCCAGTTCTCGAGCGGCTTCACGCCGAGCCGCCAGAAGAACATGAACGACGACAGCGCGAGGATGAGCGCCATCGATACGGCAAGCAGGCTGAACGAGGGATTCGCGACTTCCGGGTAGTGGTCCTGTGAGGTCACCGTGACGACATGGTTATCGGCGTAACTACTGCTAAGTTAGCAGAAATTTGGCAAATCGAAAAGGGCGGTCGGGCAGTACATTGTTGTTGTACTGTATCCGATCCGCCCTTTTCAAACAGAGCATTTCTCCGGGTCCTCCGACTCCAGAGAGTAGTAGTTGTCAGTCCGCCGCCGCAGGGATCGCCTTGAGCCGGTCCGTCGTGATGATGACGGTCAGAACGAGTCCCAGTGTGGCGAAGACGATCGCGATGTTCAGGGGCATGTTCCACATCGTGTGGAGCGACCAGATCCCGAACGCGAACGACATCGCCGTCATGATCGGCAGCCATCCCATCCGGCGGGTCGACGACAGCTGCACGAGCGCGATGCCGTGCGAGATGACGTAGACCGCCGAGATGATGAAGAAACCGATCGAGAAGAACAGCCCGGTGATGTTCGGGAAAGCCCAGATCAGCACGAGGTACATGAGCAACGAGGCGTACCAGGGCCACTTTGCTCCCTTGATGGCGAGCAAGATGGCAATGAGCCCGAGCGCGAGCGTACCGAAGTACGTCTGCGCGAACCCATAGCCGAAGATTCTCATGTTCGTCAGGCCGGCCACAAACCTCCCAGGCATGCTCCTTTCGAAGTCGAGCTCCGGCATCCGGTGGCTTCTCACTTGAGCCACCTGGCTTCCGTTCCAGGGACCAGGTGCCGGGCCGTCAGGACCACAGTCCGTCGACACGACACCGGCCGTCTTGAGCGAATCCGTGCACACCGTCACAGAATCTCCATCAACGCCCTTCGTTGCGCGCACCCCGCTCATCTCTACGGTCCGCAACGAATCTTCGCGGATACGCTGAATGACACGGAGTGAATCGGCACGAAGACGCATAGACACGTCCATCGTGCGCTCCCACTGGGTATTGTTCGCGATACGAGCCGCCTTCGGGTCCTTGTCGAATGCCACCAGTGGATTGGTGCCCATGCGGACTTCGTCGCCGTCGCTCGTGCCGTCGTGGTCCGTGTCGGCTACCAGAGGGTTGGTGTGGTAGATCATCTCGTCGTAGTTCGACAACCCGTCGTGATCCGTATCGTTGCGGTAGATGAATGCCGCAGTCCACGAACCGACGAGGATCGCCGCGATGAGGCCCGCCATGCCAAGCTGCAGCTTCGACTGGAACCACGGGAGGGCGAACTTCCGTCCCATACCGTCCTTCCAGACAATCTTGCCGGCCTCGTCCCGCTGGCGCTTGATCGTGTTATACTCCGCCTTCGTGACCACGTGTGCACCGTCGGCAGACTTGTTGTTGCCGCCGGCCGTCGTGATCTTCCAGAGGATGTACGCCGCGATCGAAGCTGCAGGGATCGACGCCCAGGCCATCTGCGTGGCACCGAACATGCCGAACGCGCAGATGAAGCATGCAACTGCGTAGTAGTGCTGCTCGTTCGCGATCTTGCGGACGATGTCGTAGGTCTCGTAGCCGACATCGCTACCCGACTCACCGAGCGCGCTGAAGATAGACTTCCAGAACGCTCCCCAGGAACTCTTGTCGAGCTTCTGGGCGAATCCGGCACCGAGCTTGACCGTAATCATCGTGATCACACGCTGGAGCATCCACGCGTTCGAGAAGTGTTCCAGCACGAGGAACGCGATGAAGTTGACGAGCACGTGCAGCGGTCCCCACACCGGGAACGCCCAGTACAAGAACAGGTTCATCAGCACCAGGCCGACCCAGCGGATCTCGACGAGGGTCCAACCCACGCCGATGATCTGCGTCAGCTCCTCGCCGATGAAGCCCATCCCCCGTGCGCCACCGATCCTCATGCCGAGCAACGTACGACCGCCTGCCTTCCGCAGCGGACGGTTGAGGAGGACCGCAGCGAACGCCGCAAACCACCTGCCGCGCGCGACATACTTCTCGACGCGGCGATGGTCACGAGATTCCTTCTTCTTGGCATCATCACCGGGCACGGGCTTCGAATCGCCTGCGCCGTCGGTGGGTGTAGGATCAGGATTGGGGCTCATGACGCATTCCCTCCATGCGTGCGGAGACGTTCGATGATTGCCATCACCAGCTGCCGGCCGAGACCGGGCGTGCGAGGGCGCTGCGGTTGATGTGCGTGGGTCATGGTGTCCATCCATGCGGGCACCGGACTGGCTGCCCGACGGATGGTTCCCCAGAACCCAAGCTGTTCGCGGTACCGGCGTTCACGACGGAAACCGCGCACCTGGTCACGGACGATTTGCGTGACGGGCTTTTCGATCTCGCGACCGATCTGCCCGACCTCGCTCTTCGGATCCATGACTGTGTCCTTAACCTCGCCCGCGACCCTCCATGCGGTCTTCGCGACCTTCGGACCAACCTTCTTTCCCTCGTCGGTCCTGAAGAAATTGCCACCGAAGTAGATTGCTGCGGCGATGATCGCGAGAAGCGGCCCCTTCTCGGAAGCCTCCTCCCAGAAATCGAACTTCTTCTGATTCTCGTCCATGGCTAGACTCCTCTGCGCGCATCATTTTCGAGCGCGCTGCGCTGTGCAGGGGTAAGGCGTTCGACTGGAACGTCGATCGCACTTTCGTCGTGCTCCACGACACGTACGGTTGCGTGCACCGGCTGTCCGCTGGACTGCCGGGGCTCACGCGCTGCGCGCCGACGATCGATGGCGTTGTTAACTTCGTCGAGGGCCGAGTTTATGGCACACCCGACGCCGCTCAGCACTTCCTGGACCACTTCATCGGTGGTATCTTTCGCCATCCTTCTGATAGCAAGAACCGCCTTGTTGTGTTCCATGTCGAGCAGCGCCTTCCACATGACCGGCGGCAAAGTCGGATTGACCCGCTGCCAGTCGTCTTCGGCATCGGCCGGAAGTCTCGCGACGAACTCGAGCAGACGTGCCACGTCGTCCGGATAGGACGACGCGAACACATCGTACTGCTGGTCCGTTGCCTTCGGTCCACCGAGTCCAGTGATATGCCCGAGCAGAGGTCCGAGCTTTTCCTGCATCGATACGGCGGCCGTCTTCCAGCCTTCACCGAACCGTGCAGGAATACTCTTCACCAGCTCGTCGATCGCGAGCTCAGGCTTCGGCGATTCCGGGAGCTTCTCCTGCTTCTTGCAGTAGATGAGGAGCGAATTGATCAACTGCTCCAGCACCTCCTGCGACTGGTCCCTCACGAAGTCCGAGAGGAACGGCAACGACTCGACGAAGACGTCAGTCAGACCGGTTGCGCCGGCCATGGCCAGACGGAACTGCGCCTCGTTGTGCTGTCCGTTCCACACGACCGCTTCCCAGAACTTCTTGGAGTCCGTGTGGGCCTTCATCGCGTCCATCGGCGGTCGGATGATGTAATCCTCTCCGGTGTTCCGCGCGACTTCGACGATAAGCCACTCAGCGAGCTTGCGCCCACTTCGTCCGCCCTTACGTGCCATGATCCACAACCTTTCTTCTCGCGACGCGATACGCGTGCGCGATCGGTGTCCGTGTCTTCACTATCGGGACTTCGCCAAAACTTAGGCGAAGGTTGGCCTAATTCATTGTGTTACTGACAACTATATTAACTCCCGCTGTGACTGCGCGGAGATATTTGTCGACGATCGACAATGTTGCAAGATGCAACGCGCAACATTACTACAAAATGATACATTTGTCAAGACCTTTTTCTTACCCTTGTTCCATTGCTTTCCAACATCACATCGCCCACTTCATCGGTCCGCAGCACTGTTGCTCCGCGCATTTTTAGTCGATCCAATATGACCGCGTGTGGATGTCCGTACGAGTCGCCTTTGCCCACGGAGACGATCGCATAGTGTGGCATCACCACATCGAGGAATGCGACGCTCGACGAGTACGCGCTCCCATGGTGCGCAACTTTCAATACATCGACCTTATGCACAATATGATTTTGCAACAAACGCGTTTCGACTGCTGCACTTGCGTCACCGGTGAAAAGAAACGACGTTATACCATAGTCAATTTCCAGGACAACCGAGGTGTCGTTCGTGGAAGCCTTGGCGAGGTCCGCGTCAGTCTCGGGCCACCACACGCTTCCCTTGACGCCATCAATATCCACTGTGACTCCCGCACGCGCCAAGACGCGGTCGACATGTTCATCGCGAAGCGTGTCCAGCCACGTCGCGTACGACGGGTTCGTACTGGTCATGCCGGAATCAAGCACGCGACCGATGCGGTAGTGCGCGGCGATATCGACGAGACCGCCAATATGATCACTATCCGTATGTGACACGACGACCAACTCGATCTCACGGTCGGACGGTGGCAAGTGCGCCGCAAGACGTTCGACGACATGTCCTGACGGCGGACCTGCATCGATGAGGATATCGTCACCGTGCGGCGTCCGGATCAGGATTGCGTCGCCCTGTCCGACATCGAGCGCGGTCACAAGTAGTCCTCCAGGTGCATCAACGCGAGCGCCCCAGAACCACACGGCGACTCCTGAGACCACCGCAAGCAACACGACGATGACCGTGATCCTACGCATGTGCACGTCGGCTCCTTTCCCGCGTGACGAGAAACCAGGAGAAAACGGCGACCAACGCTGCCGCACACACCGACCATGTCGGACTGAGCGTGAGCGAGGCGTACGGCAACTTCGCACCTTGATCGACCGTTTTGATGATCGCGGTGAGCGGTGCCCACGCGATCCAACCGACGTACGGTGCGCACACCGGCACGAACGATGCGACGAGCACCGCACAAAATCCAGTGAACATGGCAAGTGGGACCATTGGCAGCACCACGAGGTTCACGACCGGTGCCACGAGCGAAAGTTGCGAAAAATAAAGTGTGATGAGCGGTTGCGTCATCAGGATCGCGGACATCGTCGACGAAAGCGAACCTCGCAGCCCGAAGATTGTGGGCACGAAGTGTAATAACCGCTCCACCGGCTCGGAGAGCAGTATCATGCCGAGCGTCGCCGCGACCGACAACTGGAATCCGATGCCTGCGGCGATCATCGGGTCCCACAACACCATCGCCGCGCACGATACAATGAGCGCATGCAACGCATTACCGAGCCTTCCGGATTCCCGGCCGATGATGGCGATCGATCCCATGATGCCTGCGCGAACTACCGACGCCGACGCACCGGTGAGTGTGACGAACGACGCGATGGACGCCACGATCATGACCGAACGAACGACGCGCGGCAGTGGCAACACACGGATCAACGCCGCAATAATCGCGACGACCACGGTGACATTATAGCCCGAGACAGCGACGATGTGACTCGTCCCCGATAGCCGGAAGCTCTGCTTCAATGCCGCCGGTATGTCGTCACGGCTCCCGAGGAGTAGCCCAGCAAGGAACGGCGCTTGAGGGTTCGGCAACGTGCGGTTGATCGCGCGCTCGAACCACCGCTTCGACGAATGGATCGCCGTGCGTACCGCATCGATGCGATGATGTGCGACGACATCGATGGAGCTTCCTCGACACATCGGATTTTCGAAGATGGTCGCCCACGACCACAAGAGACACTTCAGTCGTACTTCATCGCCGTACGAAATTGCCATTGAACCACCAGTGACACGAACTGAAGTACCGTTGGCCATTCGAATAAAGAACGTGCCACTCGTCGCCGTTGGTTCTTCTGTAACGATTGCGGTAAACGTCGTCTTAACTGGCGTCAACGGCGCGGGAATCGCCATCACGCCGCGGATTCCTCCGATAGCAAGACACACCGCCATTACGCCACACGCGCGCCATCGGAACGACGACAGTCCGACCACACTGACCACGACCGCAACGATCGCCATTGGCAACGAAAATCCCACGACGGCGCCGCACGCCATCGCCACTGCGCCGAACCGTATCTTTGATTGCTTCGACATGAAAACCGGCAGCTCGTGCCACCGATCGTCTACCCAAAGGATATTCAGTTATCGCGCGCCCGTCAAGCGCTACTCTTCTTCCTTCCCACTGGTACGCCGCGGACGACCTTCTTTATCCCACCGCAAGTACGCCTCCATGAATTTCTGCAAACCACCATTCAGCACTGCATCCACGTCGCCTGCCTCTTCTTTCGTACGATGGTCCTTGACCATACGGTACGGCTGAAGCACGTACGAACGGATCTGATTTCCCCACGCCGCTTCGGCATACTCACCACGAAGCTGCTGCTTCTCCTTCAACAACTTCTCGTCCTCAAGGAGCTGCAGCTTCGAGGTCAAGATCTTCATCGCCATCTCTCGGTTCTGTTGTTGCGACCGTTCGTTCTGCACCGATACGATGATCTTCGTCGGAAGGTGAACGACGCGTACCGCCGAGTACGTCGTCTGGACACCCTGCCCACCATGACCGCCCGCAAGGAACGTGTCGATGCGGATGTCCTTCGGGTCGATCTGGACCGCGGCCGCTTCGTCCATCTCCGGAATTACTTCGACGAGCGCGAACGACGTATGACGCATCTTCTCGGCGTCGAACGGCGAAATGCGTACGAGCCGATGTACGCCCGCTTCACTCTTTAGATACCCGTAAGCGAACCGTCCGCTCACCTCGAAGGTCGCGCTCTTGATGCCCGCCTCCTGGCCACGCGACTCGTCGATGAGCTTCACCGGCCAACCCTTCTTCTCGGAGAATCGGATCAACATTCGTAGCAACATCTCTGCCCAGTCCTGTGCGTCGGTCCCACCGGTACCGGCATGGACCGCGACGATCGCATTACGTTCGTCGTGCTTGCCGCCGAGCAAAATACGAAACTCGAGCTCGCGCATCAAGTCCTCAAGCACGGCGATCTGCTGCGCGACATCATTCTTTACGCTTTCCGCATCCTCGTCCTCGAGCATGTGCGACAACTCGCCCGTTTCTCGGTCGAGACGCTCCCAGATCGCGATATCGTCCTTCAGCACGCTCAACTTCCTGCTCTGCTTTTCGGCTTGGGCGCGGTCGTTCCAAAACCCCGCCTCCGCCATCCGGCCCTCTATCTCGCCGGCTTCCTGTTTTTTCTGGTCCAGGTCAAAGAAACCTCCGTGAGTCAGAGATCTTTTGCTTCAACACGTCGAGCCTATCGCGGAGGTATTTCATAGCTGTACCACCTTACCATGGACGGTGTTCTGTTTCAAATACACACTCGTACTAATTCGTCGCTGTTCCTGCAAAGAACGTCTTTGTCGCTGGCCCGAGATCGATGTAGCTACTGGAATCCGGGTTCATTGCGATGAGGCGGTTGGTCTTATATACGCCGTTCACATGACCCGAACGAAGAACGAAAATAGCCGCATCTTTTGTGGCTACGACCGGCACGAAGTAAGCGTCGCTCGATGAGCTCTTGGTCAGTACGTATTCTTTCCACCGTTTTGAGTCCAAATTGTAGGTTCCGATCAAGTTCTGTCCGGTCACTACCACGTTCCGCCCGACCACCATCGGCTGATAGAGATACGCTGCACCAATCGTATGGAGTTTAGTGATCCTCTTTCCGGAAAGGTCGACGAGGGCGAGAAAATTCGATGCGGTGCCGCTGTCCGGAATTACATTAACGATTACGTTCTGGTTGTCTAAAAACGCATGTCCATCAAACCCCGCGATGAGATTATTGGAAGTTCGGTCGAAGACCAGTCCGACATCCCCCTTCATGGACGACCAATCGATCGGTTCAGGCGTGCCGTTGACGGTACGGGACGTAGAAAACCGATTACCCGTCGCTATTCCGTTCGACTGCGTCTTCACAAACAGTTTTCCGTTTGGCGACACTCCCGTTGATCCACACCATTCGCTATACACGATCTTCTTGCTCGATCGATTGAACACCTTATCGGCACATCCTTCCCAAAACCCGAGTGTCCCAATGATATTGTTGTTACCTAAAAAT
>CAINXF010000026.1 GCA_903854795.1 Candidatus Kerfeldbacteria bacterium | reverse complement strand
GTTGGTATTAATGGCGGTCCATCAAGACGTCGCCCCGCGCAGCGGTCGTGTCGGGATTATTCCCTTCCCCTCCTCACATGAGGAGGGGCGTCCCGACGCGCAAGCGGTCGGGACGGGGTGGTTGTTAATCTTCAGCACCGACAAAAAACCTGTCTTCCGGTGTACTACTAATTGCCACTTCCCTATTAAACGCCTACACTTGAGATACTTAAACAAAGGATTCCATGCCGAAAAAACCATTCGCTGAAAAACTTCCGCCAGATCTCATGAAAGCGCTCAAAACGCGCCCAACGCTCGCCGTCATCTTCAAATCACTCACGCCGACGCAGCAACGTCGCTACGTCGAATGGATCGGCCAGGCGATACTCGTCGACACGAAACGCAAACGTATCTCCGCAACGATCAAGGAACTCGAAGCGAAGGCAAAATAACGCTACGCCGACTTCCCCGTGGCTCCACCTTGACATGGTGGACTTCTTCGGTTATTATCCTTCATCACCCCTTGCCGCTCACCGAACACACCGAGAGGAGAAGCGCCATGTTCCCGAAACACCTCACGGTCGAGGGCGGCAATCCTGATGACCTGCTCACTGACCGCAGCCACCTGAAGCTCGTTGTATCCCCCACCACGATCGCCGAACCGGCGATCCCCGCTCAAGCTACCGCACACTCCGTCGTGTTGCGCATCATCGACGGCGTCACTACCGCCATCTCGTATCTCCGGCTCCAGCTGGAATTCGTCCGAGAACGTCTCCAGAAGGAGGAAGCGGCCGCGTGCAGCGATCCCGATCGTCAGATCGGCGGACGCGGGTGGTAAGACTTCGATCTGTTCGTGAAGGCCTCGCTGTTGCAAGTGAGGCCTTTTCGCATGTGTAAATATTTTCAACTTGCGTGCATTATTTCATAAGCATACTATTAGAATATATGGACAATGTACAAAACACGCACAAACCGATTGATCTTCGTGTCTTCAGCATCATCGTTGCCGCAGTCATTGTGTTCGGCGTCGGAATATTCTTTGTATACAAATCATTGCCCACCTCGAAAAAAAACTCCAACGCCGATGTGCATCACACAACGATTGATTCGGCATCGGCGGCGGTTACAGCCGCAGACAAGAACGCGACTGTACAAAACTTCAAGCAACACTATTCCGGCAAGGAGTTCGAGATCCGTTCGTATGCCACGTACAACACCGACACGCCGAAGTGGATCGTCGTGTACTATGCAGTCAATGCGGCCGATGTGAATCTTGAGATTGATCTCGCGCCGGACGGAACCGTCCTTCGAACGGCGAGCGAGGGCGGATAACGTGACCGACGATCATGGTGAAACCATTTGTGCTAAACCACGCCACGATAGGATGAAATGGTAATGGAAAATCTTTCGCAAATCACCACCGCAACGAAAATATCCACCGTCATCGTGACCATTACCGCGGTCATAGTGTTCGGCGTCGCGATGTTCCTAATATTCCAATCGCCGATCCACAGCTCATCGGACGATTCGGCCGGCGTGGAAACCGCTGGTCAAACTGGCAACTGAGTTTTCGTCACAACGAAAACCAGCCACACGTGTTGCATGTGTGGCTGGGTCTTCGTACTGAACATTCCCTCCTGACTGATACGCACCTTATGCCGGCGTCGTGAGCCTCCGGATGTCTTCCATGAGCTCCTCGTACGGCAGCGGGATGTCATGGTATGACGACGCGCCTGCCGCGAGCGAACGCGTTGCATGACAGCGTGATCCGCCGCATGCGTGTCGCTCCTCGCAGTCGGTCGACAGCGCGATGATCGGAAGATCCTTCGTCCGCGCGTCCTTACGAAGCTCGGCGATGAGCGGGATACCGTCCCAGCCGAAGTCGTAGACATCGAGCACGACCACGTCCGGCAACGTGATGAGCGGGTTCTGGAGACGGAACGAAGTCCGCGACAGACTGTTCATCACGACGACCTCTACACCCTCGGTCAAGCGCAGCGCTTCGACCACATACTGCGCGTCGTCCATCGACCGGTCCGAGGTGACGAAGAGCACCTGCAACTTCCCTTGCATGACGTCCTCCCTAGTCGCCCATGAAACAGGCGTGGAGCCTCGTGAACAGCTGCCGTGCATCCTCGTTCCACGGGTAGTTCTTGGAAACGAAGCTGAGCACATTCATCGCGAGTTCAGCCCACCCGAGCGCGATGGTCAACTTACCGACGTCTAGCCAGAGACGTTCGCTATGCGGCCAGGACACCAGGCCGCGAAACGCGTGGGAAAGCGCCTGACATGGATCGCCGTCATCAGCGCCCATCATCGTCTCGACGACGCTGAGGTGTTCCAGCGCGATACGCTTCGTTTCATCGTCAGGCTCATCGAGCTCCGCGATTCGGTTTCCGAGGATACTCAGAATGAGCGTGACGGAAAGCGTCGTATCTCGACTAGGACAACCACGGCGTTCCTCTCCCGCGGACATTCGGTCTGCGAGCAGACCGAGGCCGACGGACACTTGTAGCAACTGCGCATCATCGTCGTGCACGATCTCTCTCCTTCTATAATGCAGCGAGGACGGTAGGCTCCCCGTACGAGCGGAGCCCACCGAGTGATGGTCGTTCTGGCGAGGAGGGGTTCTTGTTCTCCCCTTGGCGTTCGTCCGAAGACGACGCGAGGTGGAATTACCCCTTGAGGAGAC
>CAINXF010000025.1 GCA_903854795.1 Candidatus Kerfeldbacteria bacterium | reverse complement strand
GGCCGAGGTGGCGCCATGACGCTTCGAAAGTTTTTTGTGATCGGTACCGAGGATCATCGGCATGTGCGCGAAGATCGGCAACTCCCAACCGAACGCCTTATAGAGCAAAAGATGCTTCGGCACGGACGGCAACCACTCCTCGGCGCGGATGATGTGCGAGATCTGCATGAGATGGTCATCGACCACGACGGCGAGATGGTACGTCGGGAAGCCGTCGGTCTTCATGAGCACGCTGTCATCAATCTGGTTCAACCCGAACGTCACACGACCACGGATTAAATCTTCATGCACGATCGTGCCCTGCGTCGGAACGTTCAGTCGGATGACGTGCGGCTCGCCTGCGGCAACACGGCGTTTCGCTTCCTCTGGAGCAATCGCAAGACATTTCTTATCGTACCGTGGCGCCTGTTTTGACGCGGTCTGCTGCGCGCGAAGTTCATTAAGGCGCTCTGATGAGCAAAAACAGTAGTACGCGCTCTTCTGCTCCACGAGTTTCAGCGCATGTTCACGATACAACGGCAACCGCTCGCTTTGCACGTATGGCCCGAAGTTACCACCCTGCGCCGGCCCTTCGTCCGGTGTCAGGCCGTACCAATCGAGCGCTTCGTAGATACGTTCGACGCTCCCTTTCACGAGCCGTTCGCGGTCGGTGTCTTCGATCCTCAAGATGAACGCACCGTTATGTTGACGCGCGAACACCCAACCGAACTGGGCGATCCATATGGTCCCGATATGCACCTCGCCGGTCGGCGATGGCGCGATTCGAACACGGACTTGGTCAGACATGTGAACCTCCACGAATTTTTTCCTTGACAATCAATGCGGGAAATTTGATGACCGCGGTCACGATCCTGCGCCATCGCCTGCGCGGCTGCATAACGAGACGCATGAGCCACTCAAGTCCAAGTGTTCGAACTAGCTGCGGCGCGCGCGGGAGCGCCCCAGAAAGATAATCGATGGCGCCGCCGACACCGGCCGCGACCATGACATTTCCGAGATGGTGACGATTATGCGCGATCCAAAGATCTTGCGCAGGAGCACCAAGCGCCACAAAGAGAATATCGGCCTTCGATCGTCTTATACGCCAACACGCGATCGCGTCTGGCACCTTAAGCCAGCGACGGAATCCACTGTCCGCGCCGACGATACGGAGGCCCGGGTACATTGTCATCGCCTCAGCTGCGGCACGCATGATGGTTCCCTCACGTAACGTGCCATACAAATACACGCACCAATTCCTTTTCACGGCCTCAGAAAAAATGTGCTGCATCAGATCGTTCCCTGTCACCCGTGTGAGCGGAGGAAGACCAAGCGCCTTTGCCGCGAACACAACTCCCATGCCGTCTGGTAACGAAAGTTCAGCAGATCGAATCACTTCGGCGAACGCCTGATCATGGCGTGCGCGCATGACGAACTCAGGCCCTGGTGTTACGATATGGCAAAAGCTCCGCGTACTGATCGACGACTCAACGCGTTCAAGCACCTGCGCTATGGACAACGCATCGAAGGGAACACCGAGGATAGTGGGACGCGGAGTAGTCATGAGAATGGTTGCGAGACTTGTAGTATATCACGAAATACAGTATAGTGAACCGGTAATGCGACCCCACGCACACCGGAATTATAGACGCCGCACTCGTTATTTCTCCTTCACGATGCTCTTCTCGCTCGTGATAGGAGGCACGGGTCTTTTTGTGCATCCTGCTAATGCACTGTCGAACAACTATATCTTGAGCGACCAAGAGCTCTTCGACGGCTCAGCCATGAGCGCGGCACGGGTGCAGGATTTCCTCACATTGCAAGACGACTTTCTCGCGAGCTACACACTGACGGTCAACGGAGTGACGGAACGCGCATCCGACGTCATTGCCGACGTTTCTCGGGACTACAGCCTGAATCCGAAATTCTTTTTGACGCTTCTTGAAAAGGAGATGTCACTCATTTCCGACAAGTCGCCATCGCAACGTCAGCTCGACTACGCACTGGGATTCGGGTGTCCGTCGACGTGCAGTAGCGCGTATAAAGGCTTTGCTACGCAACTGACCGCGGCTGCCGCGCGTATACGCAATGATTACATTCCGGCGCTACAACAGAAAGGAAATTTCAACGGTTGGGGTCCCGGTATCACGAAAACGACGATCGACGGTATTTCCGTCACACCGGCGAACATCGCGACTGCCATCCTCTACATTTACAATCCGTACGTCGGTAAGTACGGCGGCGGCGACCCACGATGGGGAGCCAACTCATTGTTTCAGCTGCTTTGGAATAAATGGTTCGTCAGTAAGCACCCGGACGGTTCCCTATTGCAAGTAATTGGCGAACCGGGCATCTGGCTCATCCGCGACGGCAAGAAATCTCCGTTCAAGTCGCATCTCGCCTTCGTCGCGAACTACAGCGCTGCAAAAGTCATCAAGGTCACGCTCGATGAGATCGAGACGTACGAAGACGGTCCACCGATCCTGTTCCCGGAACCGAGCCTCGTACAAATGAAGTCCG
>CAINXF010000024.1 GCA_903854795.1 Candidatus Kerfeldbacteria bacterium | reverse complement strand
GAGATCGTGGCCATGGGTACGCCGATCGATGTTGCGCAGGTCGCGAAGTCGTACACCGGCCAGTACCTGAAGCCGATGCTCGCGACGGCGGCTGCACGGTCAGCCGCGAGATCGAAAGGCAAATAAGCCTAACTGAGAGGTGCGTTGACGCGTCGCCATCCACTGGCGGCGGGGTTCGGCGTGCGGTAAAATGGTGGCGCCTATGCCCCACACTTCTCCACAGTTGTCATCTCTCGAACAGTCGATCCTCGCGGCATTGGCCTACCACGACGTGTTCGCGTATCCACTGACGGTCGAGGAGATATGGAAGTGGCTGTACGTCGAGTTCTCATGGGACATCAACGAGGTTGCGAAAGCCACGCCGGCCGATGTCGAGCGTGCGTTGGCATCGCCAGCGCTATCGGAGCTGGTCGATCGAGCCGGTTCGTACGTGAGCTTGAAGGGCCGTTCGATGAACGTGGCCACGCGGATGGAACGCCGGATCGCGAACGAACGGAAGTGGCACCGCGCACGGTTCGTATCGGGTATGCTGCGATTCGTACCGTTCGTGCAGTTCATCGGCGTCGTGAACACACTCGCCTTGGACAACGCGCGGCCCGAGAGCGACATCGACCTGTTCATCGTCGTGAAACGTCGCCGCCTCTGGCTGACGCGCGCGGTCGTGACAGGCCTCGTACATCTGATGGGCGTGCGACGACATGGTTCTGCGGTGAGCGACCGTGTGTGTCTGAGCTTCTACGTGAGCGAGCGGGCGATGGACCTCGAACAGTTGTCGCATCCCGCGCTCGAACGCGACGAGTATTTGCATTACTGGATCACGCAGGTCGTGCCGATGTTCGAGCGGAACGGCTGTTGGCAGAAATTTCTCGCGGCGAATTTGTGGGTCGAGGAACATGTCCCGCACGGTTTCCGTGGCGCACCCGCGCCGTACCACGGTGACGATACGCTCGTGAAGATTGTTCGCTTCATCCCCGAGATGATCGGCTACAGCGTGCTTGGCGACATCGGCGAGTGGCTCGCGAGCGACGTCCAGTACGACCACATGTTCGCGAAGCAGGGGAGTCGGATCCACGACGAGTCGACCGACGTCGTCGTGACGGACGACATCCTGAAGTTCCACGAACACGACCGCCGCGTGGAGTACCACTGGGCGTTCAAGACGCGGTTGTCATAAAACAGGTTTTCGATGTTCACACCAGCAGACTTGACATAGTCTGCCCTGTTGTTAAAATGTGGATAGTTAGCACTCTAGTTGATAGAGTGCTAAAAACAGCCTTACCCGCCAGTAATTAAAGGGAGATTTCACTGTATGAAGCTACAACCGCTCGGAGACCACGTGATCGTAAAGCCCGTGGCAGTCGATAAGATGACGAAGTCAGGGATCGTCCTCCCTGACACCGTCGAAAAGGAAGAGCTCGAGCACGGCGAAGTACTCGCGGTCGGCCCAGGAAAGTTCGACCACGGCGCGCTCGTGAAGATGACCGTGAAGGTCGGGGACAAAGTCATCCTTAAGAAGTACGGTCCGGACAAGGTGAAGATCGAGGGGACCGAGTATCTCGTCGCCGAAGAGAGCGACATCATCGCAATCACCGAATAAGAAGGAAAGGATCACACTATGGCAAAGCAGATCTATTTTGATGAGCAGGCGCGTCAGGCGCTGAAGCGTGGCGTCGACAAGCTCGCGAACGCGGTCAAGATCACCCTCGGTCCGAAAGGCCGAAACGTGGCGCTCGACAAAGGCTACGGCTCCCCGACGATCACGAACGACGGCGTGACGATCGCGAAGGAGATCGAACTGGAAGATAAGTTCGAGAACCTCGGCGCACAGCTCGTGCAGGAAGTCGCTTCGAAGACGAACGACGTCGCGGGTGACGGTACGACCACCGCGACATTATTGGCACAGACCTTGATCGAGGAAGGCGTCCGCAACGTGTCGGCCGGCGCGAACCCGATGGCGATGCGCAAGGGCATGGAAAAAGGGCTCGCCGCGGTCATCGCTGCGTTGAAGGACCTCTCG
>CAINXF010000023.1 GCA_903854795.1 Candidatus Kerfeldbacteria bacterium | reverse complement strand
GCGTGATTTTCCGTGGCGCAGGACGATGGATCCGTATCATATTCTTGTGTCAGAGATCATGTTGCAGCAGACGCAGGCCGATCGCGTTGCGGCGAAGTTCCCTGTTTTTTTGAGACGATTCCCGACGGTCAGGATATTGGCACGTGCAACAACCCGCGACGTGCTCACGGCGTGGCAGGGCATGGGCTACAATCGTCGTGCACTGTCCTTACAGAATGCCGCGAAGGACATCATGGCGAAGTATCATGGTGAGGTACCGCGCGATGCGGTGGCGTTGGAGTCGCTGTCAGGGATCGGTCCGTACACTGCCGCCGCGGTCGCCGCATTCGCGTTCAACCGACCCGTGATCATGATCGAGACGAACATTCGCGCCGTGCTCATCCATCATTTTTTCCGTACTCGGAAGCAAGTGAACGACCGCGAGCTTCTGCCGATCCTCGAGGCTGTGCTCGATCGGAAGAATCCGCGTCGGTGGTACAGTGCACTGATGGATTATGGCGCGTCGCTGAAGAAACGCGTACCGAACCCGAGCCGTCGAAGCACACATCACCGGCCGCAGGCTAAGTTCGAGGGTTCGAATCGGCAGCTTCGAGGTATGGTGGTGCGGTTGCTACTGCAGCGGCCGATGACGACCGCGCAGATTTCCGTCGAGGCGAAGGTCAGTCCGACGATGCTTGCCGTGGCACTCGGTCAATTGTCACGAGAACAGTTGGTGGCGTTGAAAAAGGGCTGGTACCATGTTATCTAGCAAATATTTACTTGACATTCTGCGGTGGGGACGCTATCGTGCGTTCTTCATGCTCTGTCAGTATTCGAGGCCTGAGAGGAGTCTGGGCGCGCCAATCGATTTGCAGGGTCTCTCCTTTCTGAGGAGGCCGCCGCGGCGGTAATCGACCTTGTGACGTCGTTGGTGCGATCTGGTCCTCCTCTCAGGTCGTATTTTTGAACAAAAAAACAGACGCCCCTGTGATCAGGGGCGTTGGTAACAGGTCGTTAGGCCTTTTTCGCTTCCTTTTTCGGCGTTGGCTGGGCGAGCGATTTGAGCCGTTTCGATTCCTTACGGATGCATGAGGTGCATGCCGAGGTACGCGTACCCTTGAGCATCAACGTCTGGATGTTGATGTGCTGTTTGTTCGCCGTAGCGATGTTTGAGTGACTGCGGGTGTTGGAGTTCATCGCGCCGCGGCCGCAGAGGGAACATATTCGTGCCATAGTAGTATATATAAAGTCCGTTGCAGTAAATGCTGAAGCAGTGTAGCATGGGATATGTTTCCGTGCAAGTAATATAATAGTATGTTTGGTATCGGCTCAATCGTTTCTGAACCACTGAAATTCATCGCGGCGGTGTTCGCGTTGATCCTTTCGATCGGGTTCCATGAGTTCAGTCATGTCCTCGTGGCCTTCTCGCTCGGTGACAATACAGGCAAGGACGCTGGCCGACTTACGTTAAACCCATTAAAGCATCTTGACCCGATTGGAACATTACTGATCCTGTTGGGATTTTTTATCGGTTGGGGCAAGCCTGCGCCATTTAATCCTAATAACCTTCGCTACAAGCGGTACGGATCGGCGCTGGTGGCACTGGGCGGTCCGACGTCGAACTTCATCATGCTCGCGGTGGCGAGCGTGGCACTGCGACTGTTCTTCGGCCCGCTCGGCTCGGGTAACCTGCTCGTCGTCTTCTTGCAGATTTTCGTTGTCATCAATGCCTCATTACTACTGTTCAACCTCATTCCGCTGCCACCGCTCGACGGGTCATGGCTCCTGCTCGCGTTGTTGCCACGGTCGGCAGACCCGCTCCGTGAATTCCTGGCGAAGTACGGCTGGTACATCCTTCTCGGCATCATCATCGCGGATTTCGTCATTGGTATACAAATCATCACGCCGTATCTCTCCAATGGCATCAATGTACTGGTCAATGTGTTCGGCCTCGGCCCGTACCTTGGCGGGATTTGACAGGGTTAGAGGCATCTGGTACATTGACGTTGGTTTCTCGCTGCCCCTCAATCGTGGGTTTTATTTTTTGAAGTGATCATACCGAAACAGGATATGCCATCAATAAGCCAACTCGTGCGGCATGGCCGCACGCTCCAGAAGGTCAAATCGAAGACGCCAGCGCTCCAGAACGTCCTGAACGCGTTGAAGCGTAAACGTACCGAGCTCCCGAAAGGCAGCCCGTTCAAGCGTGGCGTATGCGTGAAAGTCACGACGACGACACCGAAGAAGCCGAACTCGGCGCTTCGGAAGATTGCGCGTGTCCGACTTTCCAATGGGCAGGAGGTCACCGCGTACATCCCGGGCATCGGCCATAACTTACAGGAACACTCGATCGTGCTGATCCGTGGTGGTCGCGTGAAAGACCTTCCGGGCGTTCGATATCACATCGTGCGCGGCGTGTACGACACGCAAGGCGTGAGCGATCGCAGGCAAGGACGAAGTCTCTACGGCGCGAAGCGGCCGGCTGAGGCGAAGGCATAACCATATGCGCGGCAAACAAGCACCAAAACGGGAATTGAAGCCCGACCCGAAGTACAACTCAACGCTCATCGCGAAGTTCATCAACTACATCATGCAGCGTGGTAAGAAGACCGTCGCACAGTCCATCGTGTACGGTGCGTTCGAGATCATCAAGGAAAAGACGAAGCAGGACCCGCTTACCGTGTTCGACGCGGCAATGAAGAACGTCGCACCGATCCTCGAGGTGAAATCGAAGCGCGTCGGCGGCGCGAACTATCAGGTGCCGATCGAAGTCCGTGGTGATCGTAGGATCTCGCTTGGGATGCGCTGGATTATCGGCGCCGCACAGAGCAAGAAGGGCCGTCCGATGCTGCAGAAGCTCGCACAGGAACTCATGGAAGCAAGTGTGAACCAGGGCGATGCGGTCAAGAAACGCGCCGACGTCCATCGTATGGCCGAAGCCAACCGCGCGTTCGCCCACTTCGCGTAGTATGGGCGATCGAGAAGGCCGTACTAACAGGGCAGTGTGACGAAGAAGACCCTTCTTTTGATTTTTATAATCACCACGTAACAACACATTCCATGCCACGAGAATATACCCTCGAACAGACGCGCAACATCGGGATCATCGCGCACATCGATGCCGGCAAAACGACGGTGTCCGAGCGCATTTTGTTCTACACCGGCAAGAAGCACAAGATCGGCGAGGTCCACGAGGGTGAGGCCGAGATGGACTGGATGGAGCAGGAGAAGGAGCGTGGTATCACCATCACCGCGGCCGCCACGACGTGCTTCTGGAAGGACCACCGCATCAACATCATAGACACTCCGGGCCACATCGACTTCACGGTCGAGGTGCAACGTTCGCTCCGTGTGCTCGACGGAGGCGTCGTTGTCTTCGATGGCGTCGCAGGTGTCGAGCCGCAGTCCGAGACGGTCTGGCACCAAGCCGAGAAGTTCAAAGTGCCGGTCATCTGCTTCGTGAACAAGATGGATCGCATGGGTGCTGACTATTATCACGATTTGGCCTCGATTCATGAGCGTCTCACGGTCAATGCGTACCCGCTGCAGCTACCGATCGGCGCAGCCGAAACCTTTACTGGTATCATCAACCTTTTCGAGCGTAAGGCCGAAATCTATAAGGATGACCTCGGCAAGGAGATCGAGACGACCGACGTCCCCGAGGACATGAAGGAGAAGGTCGAGCACTACCGGCACAAACTTGTCGAGGCAATCTGCGAGCAGGATGACGCGATGCTCGAACGGTACCTCGCCGGCAACGAGCCGACGATCCCCGAGCTCAAGAAGGTGCTCCGTAAGGCGGTCATCGACAACAAACTCATTCCCGTGCTCTGCGGCTCCGCATTGAAGAACAAAGGTGTCCAGTATCTGCTCGACGCCGTGAACGACTATCTACCAAGCCCACTCGATATCCCGCCGGTCAAAGGCATCGATCCGAAGACCGAGCAGGAGGTCGAACGTGCGGCCTCAGATGAGGAGCCGTTCGCCGCGCTCGCCTTCAAGATTGCCGCGGACCCGTTCGTCGGGAAACTCGCGTTCTTCCGCGTGTATTCTGGCACTCTGAAGGCCGGATCGTACCTCATGAACGCCAGCAAGGGCAACAAGGAACGCGTTGGCCGGATCGTACGGCTCCATGCGAACCATCGCGAAGAGGTCGACGAAGTGTTCTCCGGTGAGATCGCCGCGGCCGTCGGTTTGAAGAACACGACGACCGGCAACACGCTCTGCGACCCCGACCATCCGATCATCCTCGAATCGATCGTCTTCCCTGAACCGGTCATCCACATCGCGATCGAGCCGAAGACCAAGCAGGATCAGGAGCGGATGGGTATGGCGCTCGCACGTCTCGCTGAGGAAGACCCGACGTTCCGCGTCAGGTCCGACGAGGAGACCGCCCAGACGATTATCTCCGGCATGGGCGAACTTCACCTTGAGATCATCGTCGACCGCATGAAGCGAGAGTTCAAGGTTGAGGCGAACGTCGGCAAACCGCAGGTCGCCTACCGAGAGACCATTACCGCCGAAGCCGAAGCCGAAGGGAAATACATCAAACAGAGCGGTGGCCGCGGTCAGTACGGTCATTGCTGGATCCGCGTGACGCCGCAACCGGGCAAAGGCTACACCTTCGTTGACGAGGTCAAGGGTGGCGTGATTCCGAAGGAGTTCATCACCCCGATCAACAAGGGCATTCAAGAAGCCCTGGATCGCGGTGTGGTCGCTGGCTACACGCTGGTCGACATCATGGCGACGGTCTATGACGGTTCGTACCACGACGTTGACTCGTCAGAAGCTGCATTCAAGATCGCTGCTTCGATGGGATTCCAGGCAGCCGCGAAGAAGGCAAAACCTGTCCTGCTTGAGCCGATAATGAAGGTCGAGGTGGTCATGCCGGAAGCATCGATGGGCGACGTGCTCGGCGATCTCAACTCGAAGCGCGCCTCGATCAAGGAAATGCGTGAGCGTGGCCAATCGAAGGTTATTGACGCTGAAGTGCCGCTTGCCGAGATGTTCGGGTACGCAACGGCGATTCGCTCGATGACGCAAGGTCGCGCCTCGTACACCATGGAGTTCTCACGGTACGAACAGGTGCCACGCCATGTTGCAGAGGAGATCGTCAAAAAAAGCGGTAGGGATGCATAAAATAGCTTCTTCCACACCCACTGGGGAAAACATGGTATCTCAAAGTGCAAAAAATCCCTTGAAAATCGAAGAAATTCAATATTTCAGCTAACCTAAGCCAAATAATAGCCACTTCGCGACAACTAACATATCGGGCTTCTGGTTCTTTATAAGCCCCAGTATTGCGGTTGTGAAAATATACGTCGCCTTGGTAGGTTCTCCCGCAGGGCTTGTCAGCCGCTGTCTCATCGGGGCAAAATACGCCGCGTAGATATGCG
>CAINXF010000022.1 GCA_903854795.1 Candidatus Kerfeldbacteria bacterium | reverse complement strand
TCGATACATGTGTCGACGTTGTTGGTCGATCCGGTCAAGTCGTTGGCGATGCGGTAACTACCCGGCGTCTTGATCGTCACACAGCCAGTGATATCGATCACGCTCTGCGCCACACTACGGGACGGGACAAATTGCCAGCACGCAAAGATGAGCGCGCCGGCACTAACGATTGTCATTATCGTATGGTGTTTCCTCCAATGGTGACGGTGTGACGATCCGTGTCGCATATCGCTAGAATAGCGCTATTACGTCATTGAGCTCGCGCCCAACATCAACTGCAATAACATCCAACCAAAAACGCCACCCAACATTATTATTCTGAATGCTATTTTTAAGGTACGACGTTTCGAAGAAACGAAGAAAAAAAATATCGTATCCGAGAACCAAATCAGACCAAGAAACGTGGCGAGAAGATAAAAAATGAACTCAACGTTACCCAACGGGATCAGTCGGCCAAAACGTATTTCCATACCCCAGGCGATCAAAAAAAATCCTAGCCCAACATACAGCTTCACGAGCGTACGTACCAAGTTGTGTCTTTTTTCTATATCCATATTGCGAGTATACCATTACATAACAGGCAAAACCATGGTCATATCATACCTTGTGACACACGCACGAATGAACTAGCATGAAGACACCATGGCCCAGTCATTCGACCAAAACGACCTGCTCGATCAGTTGCCGGGCTTGCACGGCCGACGTGCGTTCCCCGTACGTCTCGTGGCTGTCATCGTCGCCGTTGTTCTTGGGCTCGTCACCGGATCGTTCCTACTCTGGCGACACTTCGCACACACGCCCATCAGTATTCCGTTCCTCTCCTCCATTCCGAACCCCGAGTCCGTCACGCTCGACCAGGCACAAGCGGCCTACCAACAACTCAGGAACTCGAACGCCAACCCCTACACGATGACCGATCCCGCGGACCTCCGCGCGTTCGCGATCACAAAGAAGGTCAGCTCTATCGACGAAGCCAACGATCTCATCCAGATGTTACGGGTGGAATCAATGCTCGTAGTACTCGCGGAGTACTTCCAGGAAAAGAACGCCTACCCCGCCTCGCTCGAAGGACTCCAAGCGGAACTCCCTTCGTTCGTGGCGACCTGTGCGACCAAGGCGAACTGTCGGCTCGATCCCTCGTTTACCACATTAGCGATCGATGACGTCTTCACGAAACAACCGTATGCCTACCAACTCACCTCCTCCGGATTCAACCTCGTCTACACAATCCGTAAGTGTACGTCGGTCGGATGTCACCCCAACCTCGATGACACCGTCGTCGGGAAGAACACGATGACGAACACATCGATGTCCGTGGAAAAAGGGAACACCATGCCGGATATCTCGAACACGAACGCGTCCAACGCCAACGCGTCGACCAATACGAACTCCTCGCCGACCCAGGACCGTTCCTGTATCTCAGGGACGAACTTCTCGGTGCAGGATTCCGACAGGGACGGTCTGACCGATGCCGACGAGATCAACCTGTACCATACCGATCCATGCAAGGCCGACACCGATGGCGACGGCTTTTCGGACGGCACCGAGGTCAGTAAGGGCTACGACCCGAACGGGCCAGGCAAACTTCCCGCGATCGCACCGAACCCAAAACCGGTCATTTCCGACATCCAAGTGGTCTCGACCACGACGTCGACGATATTCACATGGTCCACCGACGTCCCTGCGAACGGCCTGGTATTCTTCAACCAAGGTCCGGCGTTGCGGCCTGGCGACGAAAACACGTACAGTAGTCGCAGCACGATCGAAACGATATTGAGGACGTCGCACTCATCGGAAGCATCGATGCAGGCGAAGGGCCGCACGTTCCACTACTTCATCCGATCGTGCTCGAACGAAGGTACCTGGTGCACCGATTCTGCCGACGCATCATTCGTCGCGGGGTAAATAAGAGCGCAACGGAATCCCTCAGGACTTCGCGTTCTTCGAGGATTTCGATTTGCTGGAACTGTTAAAGGCCGCCGCGGCCTTCACGAGTACTTTGAACGCGGCCACGTCGACCCTCTCCCCTTCATGGACATCGATCGCTCTTCGCGTGTTTCCTTCCAAGCTGGAATTGAAGAGATGTGTTGGGTCCGAGATATTCGCGCCTCGGGCGAACGTGAGCTTCACGACGTTCTTGTAGGACTCACCCGTGCAAATGATACCGTTGTGCGACCACACCGGCGTCCCCCACTTCCACTCTTCTACAATTTTCGGATCCGCTTCCTTGATGAGCTCACGCATTCTACTGAGAGCTTCCCCGCGCCAGTCACCCAATTCACGGATCCGCTGGTCGATGAGCCGAGCAGCGGACTTCTCCACATTCGAGGAGTTAGATGTCTTCTTCTTGTTCATAATGAATAGTACAACACGATGTCACTGGTTCTTTCAAGACAAACCCATGCCACGGTTAATTATGAGTTAAAGAATAACACACGAGCTTAGACTTGAACGCATCAAATAATGGCGTATACTGGAACTAATAATTATTATTTATTTACCTATGGCTTCATATACACTACGCGTTATCGCGCTCACCATTCTCGGCGGTTGCGCCGTTCTGCTAGCTGGTTGCTCGAAGAAAACCGCGGACGACACCAACGTCAACAAAGTCCCGACAATTGCTGCCTGCACGACGACCGGGCTGACCGCGTCGCTGAACGGTATCGAGGGAACCGCAGGCACATACTATACGACGCTGACCGTCACGAACATCGGTACGTCGTCATGTGCGTTCAACGGCAGCGCAAAACTGGCACTATTGGACGCCAGCGGCACCGAGCTCGGTAACGTCTCGTCCCCGTCCACCGATATGGCGCTTACGCCAGGCGAACCGATCTATGCCTCGGTCGCCTTCCCTGATGCGAGCAATTACGCCGATACTAACGCCTGCAAATCCGGCGGGGTGATCGTCAACTTCTACGCGCCGGGTCAGACGACACCGATCCAGGCGTACGACACGCGGAAAGTACGGGCTGACTGGGCCGTCCATGCCTGCCCAGGATTCGCCCTCAACGCGTTCTCAACGACGAAACCGTAACACTGGGCACATCACAATTATCATAAGACCGCCGAGAGGCGGTCTTTATGTCCCAGGTGGTGGACCACTTGCGTCCATCTTCGAACTTGGCTGTTCGAGACGACGGACTTCTACCTGCCGGATCTGAAGATCGAGACGAACCATGACGGAAGTGTGCCAGAGGATGCCGCGGCTGCGTAGGTGGGTGGAGGCGACGACGGTGTCACGTCTTGCGGAAAGAAAGAGAGGGCAGACCATTGCTTCATGGCCCGCCCTCGAAGTTACAACTGGAGCTACTTGATTACCGTCGGCCCAGCTTTGGCTTGGGGCGCGCGGCCGTGGTAAGGAACCCCACTTTGTGTGCCTCGCCAGCTATCCAGGACGGAAACGTGGTGCGAGCAACTGAGCGTGCAGAACGGCGCACAAGCTTTGGGTGTCAGGTACTCCCGCTTGATGTCCGCCGCCGTCCTCCCCCAAAGCCCGCTGGATCTTGGCGATCGTGAAGAAGCGTGTGGGCGTGGCCGGTGGTTCCGCGACCAGTTCGGCTGCGGCGAGTCGCTTGATCGTCACCCGGGTCTTGCCGT
>CAINXF010000021.1 GCA_903854795.1 Candidatus Kerfeldbacteria bacterium | reverse complement strand
TCGTCGGTCATCTTCAAGGAGTCGAACTCGACCTTCGTCTGTCCTTCCTTCTTCGTCATCTCCTCGATGAGCTCGATGACCTTCTTCACCCACTTCTGTGCGAATTCAAGCGCGCCGAGCATGACGTCTTCCTCAACCTCGCTGCCGGACGCTTCGATCATGATGTGCTCATCCTTCGTACCGGCGAGGACGAGATCGAGCTCGCTCTTCTCGCGGGCTTCGTACGTCGGGTTCATGACCCATTCACCGTTGATGCGGCCGACGCGGACCGCGCCGACTGGTCCCTTCCAGGGGATGTTCGATACGGCGAGCGCTGCCGATGACGCGATCATACCGACGATGTCGGGATCATTCTCCTGATCGACCGAGAGGACGGTCAGGACGACCTGCACGTCGTTGCGCGCGGACTGGTCGAAGAGCGGTCGGATCGACCGGTCAATGAGCCGTGCGGTGAGGACCGCCTCGTCCGAGGCGCGACCTTCACGCTTGATGAACCGCGAACCTTTGATCTTGCCTGCGGCGTAAAGCCGTTCCTCGTAATCGACGAGCAGCGGGAAGTACTCGATGCCTTCGCGCACCGACGAGCTCATCACTGCCGTACCCAATACCACCGTATCGCCGTAGCGGACGGTGACTGCGCCGTTCGCCTGTGCGGCGAACTGGCCTGTCTCGATGGTCAGGGTGCGACCGCCGAGCTCAGTAGAATATTTCTGGCTCACAAGGCTGTTCCTTTCATTGCCCTGGCCAGCAAGCTCTAGACTATCAGCAACAAGCTGCTGGTATAGTCTATCGGTCTGCTGACCAAGTCTTAATAAGTGACTAATGAACTAAGGTCCTGCTTCGGAAAAACAGGTCCTCAGCGCGTTAGCGCTGATACTCGGAATCCTGCGGCTGCTGTTGATTTCCGCCCTGATTTCCGCCCTGTCGATTGAACCGGCCGCGGAACGGACGGATCGGCATCAGGTACGTCTTCTTGTCAGAGGAAATATCGATGAACTCGTCGGCGACTTCCTTCAGCTTCTGCGATGCCGATTCGGTGAACGCCATGACCTCGACGCGGCAACCTTTCGTTATCCGGAGGTACTGGACGAGCGGCGCAAAGTCGCCGTCGCCGGACACAAGCACCACGGTGTCGAGCCGGTCCGCGATGGTGATGGAGTCGATCGCAATGCCGACGTCCCAGTCGCCCTTCTTCGCCCCGCTCGAGAATACTTGGAGGTCCTTCATCTTCACCTCGAAGCCCTGCTTGCCGAGCGCGTCAAAAAATGACTGTTCGTCAGTGGATGTCGAGGATTTGATAACGTAAATGATCGCGCGAAGCAACTTACGGCCGGCGACTGCCTGCTCGAGGATCTTCCCGAAGTTCACGTTCGTCTGATACAGCGACTTCGACGAATGGTACATGTTCGAGCCATCGACGAAGACGCCGACGCGCTGCTCCTTATGTTTTGATGCCTTCGTGTCCATCAAAGTTTCAATTTCAACTTCTCGGCGATCGCGAGCGACCCGGCGAGGTTTTCCTTCTGGAGATAACGGAAAAGACGACGGCGGAGGCCGACCTTGCGGAGGAGTCCGCGACGCGATGAGAAATCCTTCTTATGTTCCTTCAAATGGCCGGTCAGCTGTTCGATCTCGGCCGACAAAATGGCGATCTGCACTTCCGGTGATCCGGTGTCGCCTTCGTGCGTCTTGTACTTCTTGATGATGCGGTCTTTCGCGTTCTTTTCGAGTGGCATGTTAGTCCTTTCAATTATTCGCGGTGACCGAGTGCCCTTTCACCTTCCTTAATATGCAAAGAAGGCAGAAACACCAAGTGACCGTAGCGGGTTAATAAAGCGAGGCAACAGTACCATGAACGCTATCGTATGTCAAGAAGATCAAAGGAGCGCCTTCCGATTGACACGAGCCTTCCATTCTTATAGGTTCTTCATGCAGCATCGGTGTGTAGTTCTTATCCACGGCAACACAGTACATCGCACGAATCGCCAAGGAGGACTCACATGAAGGAAGGCCTGAGGCGTCGTCGGTTCAACCGCGAACAGAAGACTCGCGAGAAGGAACACCGCGCCCGGACGCAGGTGGAGATGATCGACGTACTCCTCACGGAGCATCCCGGCCAGGCGACCAGAGCGTTCTTCCGCGGAGTGCGCGACCGCCTGAAGAACGATGGCGGCCTGCCGGTACGCCTCATCTGCTCGTTCCCGCAAAACGACGGCTCGGGGTTGTGGGACGATGACCAGTCCTGCATCAGGTACGTCGAGCGGGGACTTCGGGACGTTGGCGCCGGCTCGCCTGTAACCGTCCTGAAGTCAGGACACCACAGTGGCACGAGGAGGGTCATCTTCCGCATCGACGCGGTCGTAGAGCCGCAGCTCGTCTGGTGACCACGCGTCACCGCCAAGTATCACCGCCCACCCTTACGAATCGTGAGGGTGGGCGGATCAACATTCGAATGTCATCCTGAACTCGTTTCAGGATCTCACTTTCGTATTAGTCGGAGATCCCGAAATAAATTCGGGATGACAAATAAAAAACAACAGCCCCTGCGCGTTAGCAACAGGGGCTTTGGACAGCACTCGGTGGCGGCTGTCCGGAAAGCCATGTACGATGGTGCCTGCTTTTGCCTGCAGGCGGAAGGGCTAAAGATCTACGCGACCTGATCCCGAGGACGCACAGCCCACGGGTCCCTGTGGTACTGCAGATCCGGGAACTCCGAGTCCCAGGTAGCATTGCGCGCATCCTTGAAACTGGGATGCGTCATCAATGCCCAACGCTTCGTTATCAGCCGCTGGAGGAACGTGTGGAAAATCGTTCCGGGACCGAATACCGTGTCCCCGAAGAACGACCACACGATCTGGGCGAGCTGGCGAGTGGTCAGCGCGAGCTGGACTTCCATCTGCTCGCTCTGCTGATCCTCGACGTACGGATTACTGCACGGCCTCACCTGAATACACAGGATATGGCGCGTGCGGTGATCCTCGTCCGCTCGGCTGCCGCCCGTTCCTCCGAACATGATGTTGGTACCCCGGAGGGACTGGTACGTCTGATAGGACCGCTCCATTGGGATCTCCTTGTGGCTGGAGATTTCCGTTTTGTAACCTCTTGGTAACTCCAAGAAGTTCAGAACGGAATCGCGCGATGATCTGCGGCAACAATGAATATTCTAAGGAAGCTTCCACCACACCGTCCCTCGACATTGCTCGAGACACCCCTCCTTGGACAGGATGGAAAAATACTCATTGCTGCCGCAGTTTTAAAATGAACGACAAACAGAACATAATAGTTCAATCGAGACGATTTGTCAATCCCCATTGTGTGAATTTGTAATGTGTCGTAAAATATACCCATGCCCTCCCCCGCACCACAGGAACAATCCACCCGCATGACCGAGCTCGAACGATGGGTGAAACGCTACCTCACCTCGCTCGTCGTCGAACGTGGTGCGTCAGAGCTCACGAAACGCAACTACGAATTCTATCTCGCGCGCTTCCTTGCATTCTCAAGACTCACTTCGCCATCACAGATCACGCTCGACGACGTCCGCGACTTCCGTATGCATCTCAACCAGCAGGACAACCATCGTGGGGAGCGGCTAAAAAAGACGACGCAGAACTACCACCTGATCGCGCTCCGATCGTTCCTGAAATATCTCGCGAAGAATGACGTTGACACGCTCGCACCTGAAAAAATTGAATTAGCAAAAACCCAAGAGCGGCAGGTGAACTTCCTCGAAGGCGATGACCTTGAGAAGTTACTCGCGGCACCGCTCGCGACGAACGAACCGGAGATCATCAAACTGCGCGACAAATCAATCCTCGAGCTCCTGTTCTCGACCGGGCTCCGCGTATCGGAATGCGCACACATGACGCGCGACGGCATCAACCTCGAGAAGGACGAGTTCACGGTCCGCGGAAAAGGCGGCAAGTTCCGCGTCGTGTTCCTCTCGAACCAGGCACGTCACTTCATCGGGAAGTACCTCGCGCTCCGTCGCGACGATCACCCCGCGCTCTTCATCCGCCACGACCGCGCGGCCTCACGTTCGAGCGAAGTCGCGACGATCACCCCGCGCAGCATCCAGCGGATGGTAGCGACCTACGCGAAGCTCGCCGGCGTCACGAAGCACATCACACCGCACACGCTCCGTCACAGCTACGCGACAGATCTGCTGATCAACGGCGCGGACATCCGCTCGGTGCAGGCGATGCTCGGCCACGCGTCGATCACGACCACGCAGATCTACACGCACGTCACGAACCAACAGTTGAGGGAGGTCT
>CAINXF010000020.1 GCA_903854795.1 Candidatus Kerfeldbacteria bacterium | reverse complement strand
TCGATCGTCGGGAGCCGGAACGCATACGAGATGATGCGGGTGCCTGGCGCGCATTCCCGCATGAACTTCGGCTCAAGCTTCTTCATTGCCATCGGGGTTAGGAAGCAGCAAATGACGCTGTAGCGTGAAAGATCGGCATGATAGAAATCGGCACATTTCAACGACACACGTTTTCGCGTACCAGTCATAAGGATTCTTATCCACGCTATGAGGTACATGAGGATCGACATTTCGTACCCGACTGCATGTGCGTTGAACTTCCGTGCTGCGGTGATCAGAAATCGGCCATCACCCGCGCCAAGGTCGACGACCATGTCGCGTTCGTTGACGCCGGCCAGTTCGAGCATTCGCAGCACGTCGCGCTGAAACGTCGGTACGAACGGTGCCGCCTTGAACCCCGCGAGTGCTGCGGACACCAACACCACCATGACACACACGACGAGAGCGTAAAAGAAAATTGATGACAACATGTATTTTGTCGGTTCAGCTCCTCATACCGGACGCAACGTACCTACGAACACCTGCCATGCGAGCAACGATTTCGCGACCAAACTCAAGACGAGATACACCTTTTCGCCGTAAAGGTAATCGTGCCATTTGCCGACTTTCTTATACTGTAGGATCATGTTGACCGCGAACACATTAAAGAACAGGAAGATCGAGAAGTAGATCCAATAGACGAACGTCGGCGCTTTCGCACTGCCCTGACCGGAGTTGAACAGGAACAATGCCACGACGATCCAAGGAACGATGCCGGCGATGCAACCGAAGATGAATGAGAGCCAGTTCGTTTTCTGCGTCGTTTGGTTGTGCACTTCCATCACCCAACCGAACAGGATCATCATCGCGTTGAGCGAGAACAGAAGGATGAGCGATGAGAGGTCGTACATGCCGACGAGCATCGCGATCACCACTATCATGAGCGACGATGAAAAACTGTACTCGACCCAGCGTGCGATGTTCATCCCCCGCGTAAGGTTCCTCACGTACCAACGGTATCCGCCACCGACACTCACAACGAGATGTGCGAGCGCCGAGAGAAATAAGAACGCCGCGACCAGTGGTCCGATATGCACGTTACCGAGCGTCGCCACCACCGACTCCAACTTCTGTGTCATCGCATTGAACTCGAGGTATGACGTCGTCACCGGAAGCGCGAACGAGCTACTGACGAGCAACATGACGACGCCCTGCGTGAGGTGCAGTACGAACATGGCGAGGTTCCATGTGCGGATGTTCTTCAGCTTCGATTGTTGTGGTTGCAATACATGTGATAGTTCCATAACGTGTCCTTTATAATACCTTGATCGTTTTCATCATCGATTCAAAGTTGTCCTGGTAGTAACTATCGGATAACGTCCAACCTGGCTGGGACTGCTTCAAGGTGAACACGTATATGTCCTTCAAGTCCTTCGAACCGACCAACAGGTACTCGCTTCGACTGGTTAACTTTTGGTTCGGATTCTTCGGATCCATGTTGCTCGTGTCTTTTGTCGTGTAGACGATCTTGGTTACGTTAAGACCTTTAATCGGGAATGACGACACGGTACGTGATATCAACTTTGACGATCCCCATGATTTCACATAATTGGGCGCGTACGAAGCATACCAGTTAAGAAACGAGGTGACGAACGAACTCCATCCTTTCGAAAGTCCTTGCCGCATCGTAGCGTTATCGTAGATGCCGTCGGTACCGAGTTGGAACGAAAGGTCGTAGGTCACGCCTTTGTACGCAGGCAGCATGAACCCGTAATAGTCGGGGTTCGAATGGAAATGGTACGGCTTGTCCCATATGGAGAGGTAGCGGAACGACACGCCGATCGTTTTCGTCGTGTACACCGAGGTCGCGTCCGGGTCTTGGTCGGTGGAGAATCGGTAAAGCCCCGTGTTATCGTTCTTGCTCCCGAGGAAATTACCGATCAGCCAATATGAGCCATTCCATGCAATGATCCCTACAGTCGGTGCTGATTCCTCGATCTTCATGATGGTCATCCTCTTCACCTGCTGACCGTCGTACCGGTACAGGCCGTTCGCGTACAGCATGATATCGCCCGGCGTACCGCTTATCGAGGACACCACGCGGCTCCTCACGAGGTCTGACAGGTCGGTGAATGTCGTGCCGTCGTACGTGCCGAACGAGTTTGGGAAATCAGCCTCATATACGTCCGGGCCAGGCTGTCCGCCTATGTACCACGTGTCGCCGATCTTTGTGACCACCTTTATCCACTTCATGCCGGTCTGCGAGGAGATGTCGAGCGCCTTGTCGTCTACTACCTTGTACAGCACGCCATACGAAAGCACCAAGGAATAATCCCCGGTACCGAGTTCCGATGCGGAACCGACCACAGTTATGGCGCTCACGTTGGAACCATCATACCGCCACAACGTCGTTCGACCGAGCGGCACGAACACGATCTGTCCGTCAATCGTCTGCTCGGCGAGGGACATGGCGAAATTCGGGTACGACCAGGCCGACACCTCGAGTGGGACGTGCGTGACCGTGACGCCATCGTATGAATACACGTAAAACGCCTTACTGTCCTGGAATAACCAATACGCGATTCCCTTATCGTTGCAGGCGATGCTCGGCATGCTACGATTCGACTTGCCGTACGGATTGTAGTAATCCGTAAGGTTCTTGACGACGCCGTTCTCGGACGCATACACCTGATAGGCCGACGTGAAGATCCAACGTGGCCCGCAGGCGATCAATCTGCTCACCGACGAACCGGGCATATCGACGCGGATGCCTTTCGTGGCGACCTTGCTCAAAATGAGCGGCACTTCCGGTGTGCCCAACGTTGGGTTATCGAACGCGCGGGCTACCGAAATGATGCCAAACGTGACTGCAACTACGAACAGCGCCGTGATCGAAATAGAAAGATATGTATATTTTTTCATATGACAAGTATTAAATGTACATGCACGGCTCTACCACCATGTCCCCGTCGATGCGGTCACGGTCTGCGGGTAGGTGCCTTTGAAGACGCGAAATCCATCGTGGTACTCGAGATCGGCCATCGTGAAGCCTGGGATCGATGCGAGATGGTCGTTCAGCACCTTCTGGACGTAGTCGTTGAACATGGTCACGTACTTCGACGGTACCGGCATCATGCCGACGCGCGCTTTCTGCACGTCGAGCGTCACGCTGTTCGCGCCGGTGCGTGTCACGTTCACATCGACGTAGATCGGGCTGTTGATGTAACGTGTGGCGATCGCGGAAATCTCCATGCCACCCTCATGGAACTTGACCTGTACGTTGCTCACGTCGCCGTCGGTCGTCGTGTAGTGCTGCACCCACGCGGTCAGCTCGGCCGAGGTGAGCTGGTTGTCGACCGGTACGCTTCCGGAGAATGTGTTCTTGCCGAACACGGAAAATGTCGTCGCGTCGCCCACGATGGTCATCGGCGTCTTAGCCTGCACCGACGTCCAATCAGCGGCCGTCGGATGGATACCGAGATCCTTGGGCTTCGAGGAACCGAACGTGCCTAGTACGACCATAGGGACGCCGATCACTAGTACCACGATGCCGAGCGTGATCCAGGGCCATTTCCTTCGCTTCTTCTTCGCCGCCACTTCGGGCTGTTTGATGGTATCCATATTGAATCTCCTTTCACTACATTGTATGGGATTATCGTACAAGACTCAACTATGCATCTTCTAGGAAACCGCCCGACTGATGTTGCCAAAGCTTCGCGTATATCCCCTGTTGGTGTATCAATTCGGCGTGGGTGCCGTCCTGTACGATCCTTCCTTGATCGAGCACGATGATCCTATCGAGGAACTTAATGGTCGAAAGACGGTGTGCGATCACGAGCGCGGTCCTGCTTTTTAATAACTCCAGAAGTCCTTCCTGAATATACCGTTCCGATTCTGAGTCGAGGGCGCTCGTGGCCTCATCGAGCACTAATATTGGCGCCTTCTTCAGCAAGGCGCGCGCGATGGCCACGCGTTGTTTTTGTCCGCTGCTCAACTTGATTCCTCGTTCGCCTACAAATGTTTGATATCCATCCGGAAGCTTCTTAATGAACTCATGGGCATGCGCCAGCTTGGCGGCAGCGATGATCTCCCGCTCAGTTGCCTTATCGTTGCCATATGCGATATTTTCCGCCAAAGTTCGGTGGAACAAAAGCGGCTCTTGTGGCACGTACGCGATGGAGTCTCGTAATGAATCCTGGGTGACCTTTTTGATGTCCTGCCCATCGAGCGCAATGGTCCCACCTTGGGTATCGATGAACCGAAGCAGGAGTTTCGTCATCGTCGTCTTTCCGCCACCGCTCGGACCAACTAACCCAACTTTTTGCTTACCGATAATATCGAGCGAGAAATCATCGAGGAACAATTTTGCCTTGGCGTGCGTGCCATGGTACGCGAAGTTGACGTGGTCGAAACGGATACCGGCGTTCGTCAATGTGAGGTCGCGTGCATGAGGAGCGTCCTGGATCTTCGGCGCATCGACGAAGAGTTGCGTGAACTCGGCTGCTTCGCTGATGGACGACTCGATGTTCCGATACACCCTGTTGATCTCCCAGAACATCCTCGTCAGCTGTGAATAATATGAGAAGACCACCACGATAGTTCCCGCCTGCAACCCGAGTTGCTTGGTGAAGAAAATGGCGGCCATGAGGCCAAATACGTTCGTCGCAACATACAGCGGCGAGACCACCGTATCAAAACGCTGGTTATGATAGTCAGCGGCCTTCTTGTACTTCCGACTGAAATCATCGACGTAGTTCCCGAATATCCTGAGCTCTTCCTTCTCGTTCGCAAAAGATTTGATCGCCAGGATGTTGGTCATCGAATCGGAAAGCCGCCCAGCAACCTTACTACTAGCGTCATGTCGTAACGCGACGAGACGAGAACGTCGGCGGATGATCGGTAGCGTGACGCCGACGACGGTCAGCAGCGCC
>CAINXF010000019.1 GCA_903854795.1 Candidatus Kerfeldbacteria bacterium | reverse complement strand
GCCGCACACGCCGGCGATCACCTTGTTCGTGCGGGAGCGGAAGAGACGTTTTGGTTGGGTTGGCATGGTCGTGTCGTTATGCGAATGATTACATGAAGGAGTAAACGCGCTTCTTCGAGCGCTTGATGACCTTCTCGGCCTGCTCGACCGAGTCGACGAGCGAGTAAATGACCGCCTCGTTGTCGGAGATGGTCTTGTGCCGCTTCAACAGGTTCACGTTGACGAAGTAATTGAGCTTCCGCCAGTAGTCTTTGCCGTAGAGGATGACCGGCCGCGATTCGATCTTCTTCGTCGCGATGAGCGTCAAGATCGAGAACAGCTCGTCAAGCGTGCCGTAGCCGCCCGGGAAGAAGACATACGCCTGTGCCGACATGGACAGCATGCTCTTGCGGGAGAAGAAGTAGTAGAAGGCGATGCTGTTCTTGACGTACTTGTTCGTACGCTGCTCATTCGGGAGCTGGATGTTCAGACCGACCGACGCCGCTTTCGCCTCGTAGGCGCCACGGTTTGCTGCCTCCATGATACCAGGTCCTCCGCCAGTGACGACCGTGAATCCC
Source organism: Candidatus Kerfeldbacteria bacterium (assembly GCA_903854795.1). GTDB lineage: Bacteria > Patescibacteriota > Patescibacteriia > SBBC01 > SBBC01 > CAINXF01. The sequence goes on along the minus strand of CAINXF010000019.1, from coordinate 12,261 downwards.
GCCTTACCGAGCCGTTTCGCGAGCTGACGGGCTTCCTGGTAGTACCGACTGTCTTCCTTAAAGCGCGCAGAACCGAAGAACGTGACCGGGCGCTTCAATTGCGAGACGAACTCGATGCCCTCGGTGAACTCGGACATGATGCGGAAGATCCGCCACGTTACGTCGTTGGTAAAGTCGAACGACTGGGCATGGGGTTCGACAGGTTTTTTTGATTTCTTTGTGGTCATAGTGATACTAGTGTAGCAGGATTTTTTCCTAGGCTCAAGGCGTACCCGGGCATCCCCTCTTCGTCATCCGACCGAACGTCATCTCAAGGTAATCGTTCGGCTCGATGCCCGCGAGTCGGTAGATCTGGTTCGCTGAAAAGATCTTCTTATGGGAAGGATCGAGTCCAAGTGTTGCAATCGCCGCATCGACCGATTTCCAAGAAGGCCCCTCGATCTCGAGATACGGCGAAAGCTTCGGCCAACGATCGATGTCGCACGTAGCTTCGTCGAGCATAAATCGGACGCGCCGGTTTTCCTGGTAGAACTTCACGGTAAGACCCAATGTTTCCAAAAACTCACAGGTCGCGCCGTAGTCGTTCACCGTTACCTCGATCTCCTGCATCGAGTCGTCGTTCTGTGCGCCGCTTAGACCGCCCTTCATGCCGACCCGTTGCTTGTACGTCAACGTGACGCGATAGCCTTCGTCGCGCACACGGATCCACGCGCCCTGCCGGTCCAATCGCCGGTCGGGGTAATCATACACCGTGCGCCGGTACACGCGGTCGAACTGTTTCGTCGCTCGACGCGCCAATAGTGACGCTTCAAGCGCGACAGGATCGATATTGAGAAACTTGACCTCGCACTCCTCCATCGCCGGTTACCGCCAGTCCACCGTGATCGACGACGCGCCTGCCTTTATCGTGCAGTCGATCTTGTGCGCGGCCGTGTCGTAGTTTGTCGAGGTGTACTGCTTGTCACCGGTCTGGTTGAAGTCAGTGAGCGTCTTCGACGTCGCGCCCGTGTCGAGCGTCAGGTGCACGCCGACAGCCTTCGGTAATGTGACATGGATCGAGCTCGCACCCGCGTCGATGGTCGCCACGCTCGATTCGACCGTATCACCGAACACGAGGTCAAGGTGCGACGCGCCGGTGTGGATCGCGACGCGCGACGCTTTCACGTCCGTCAGGTCGATGTTCGAGGTCATGGCCCCGCCGTCGATGGTCAGATTGGTCGGCAACGTGTCAGGCACGTGCACTTCGAGAAGGTTTTTGAAGCTGAACCATTCCCAATTCCGCTGGTTCAACGAGTACGTAACGTCCTGCGTCGTACCGACAAGATGTGAATCGACCACGAGGTCGGCGCTGTTGGACTCCACACGATTGAAGAACGTGGTATCCGAGGTACCTTTGACAGTAAGCGACGATGCCCCCGTCGCGATATGCACGTCGGCGGCTACCGCACCTGCGATGATCGGATTCGTGCCCTGCGATACGCTCGTCTGATGCGATCCCATGCCGAACACGCCGAGTGCCACGAACGCGACGACGGCAACGGCCACGACCGCGCCCATGATCGACGAGACCGCCGATCCTCTGCTCACCATCGAAAGGCCGATCAGAATCACGAACACCGGCCAGAGCTTCCAGGCATCGAAGCCGATCGACCACGACCAGCCGAACGAGCTTGCAAGGAACGAAAGGCCGATCAATATGACGAACAGACCGAGCGCCAACCGGAACACGCTGAATCCGCGCTTGTAGTGATGGTGGTGATGAATTTCCTTAATGACCGTCGGCTGGGTTGCTTCCTTCTGCGGTTCCCCCTTCTTAACCTCCTCAACCTTTAAACCTTCCTCGATCTTCGCTCCCTCTTCCTTTTTCATCTCTTCAACCTTCGGACCTTCTTCTCTTTTCTGTGGTTCCATATATGTATGTGATTACAAGCGGTTATTTTCTGACAATTAGTGCAAATCCAACGAAAATGATCGCTCCTGCCCACACGACATCCCAACGGATCCAGTGGTGCGGGAACAGTGTGTTGAACAACGCGACCACACCGACGGCCACCACGATCAGACCGAACAATGTACGGCGGCTCGTCCCTGGCTGACGTATGTCGTGCGCGAACGATCGTGCGGCGTCCTTGATCTCCTCCCCCGCCTCGCGCGCCTGTGCCCCCGCTTCATGAGTAGCTCCTTCGACCGGAATGATGATCCAAAAGATCAGATACGCGATGATGCCGATGCCGCCGGACAGCGCGATGATCACGAAAATTAGCCGGATGATCGTCGGGTCGATGTTGAAATAGTTCGCGAGCCCGCCGCACACGCCGGCAATGACCTTATCGGTGTTCGAGCGATAGAGTTTGTGAGGTTCTGTAGCCATATATTTCCTGGTAAGCGTATAAAAACAAGCGCCCAAAGTGTAATTCTTTTATCACAATTATTCAAGCCTCACGTTCAAGACTCACGCGTAAAGCTAGCGTGAGTCTGAACGAACGATTGATGCGTGTGCGTCTCGAGGCCTACGTCTGCGGATCCTGCACCTTGTCCAGGACCGCGTGGATAAGGTTCGGGACCCAGGTGAACATCATCGCGATGGCCATCTGGTAGCTCGTCGCCGGGAAGTGAACGAGCATGGTCCTGTCCAGCTTCTCTGCGCACGCGCCGTACGCGGCGGTGAACTCGGCGACGATCGGGTCGATGTCGACGATCCCCGAGCTGATCTTGAGGTGCACGCAGAAGCGCGCGGGAGTGTCGTACGAGGGCGTCGACACGATGCTCGCCTTGGCCGCGACGCCGAGCGCGATCACCTCCAGCAGAGGAATTTTGTGCACGATGGTCGCGGGTCCCTTCGAGGGACATTCCACAGGCACAACTTTCGGCATTTCACTCATCTGAGTGATCCTCCAAACGAACGGGTAGGACATCAGGAACCGTGAAACACTATGGACGGGTTGTAGCACCAAGACCGTCCCATGTCAATGACGGGGACGTAGCCGATAATACCTTCTATCGTTCGATTTTCACGCAGCGACTACCGCGTGTGTCCGGTATTTCCGATAGAACCAACGCTTCGCGCCCTGCACGAGACCGAGGTAGACCAAGATGTAGCCGAACAGAATCGCGAGGATGAACATCGGTAACGGTGACAGATGGAAATACGAACCGATCGGCGTGAACGGCAGGATCCACGCGGCGAGCACGACGAGCAACGTGTTCGCCATGAGCACGAGGCTCGGTCGGCTCTCGAGGAATGGGATCTTTCGCGTCCTGATCACGTAGATGACGAACACCTGCGTGGCGATGGATTCGATGAACCAGCCGGTCTGGAACTTCGATGCGGTGTCATGAAAGTACACCCACATGAGTCCAAACGTTGCGAAGTCAAACAACGAGCTGATCGGACCGAACGTGAGCATGAACCGTCTGATGAACTTTATGTTCCACACGGTCGGCCTCCTCACGTCCTCCTCGTCGACCGAGTCGGACGAAAGTGTGAGCTGCGAACTGTCGTACATGATGTTGTTCAACAGGATCTGCGCCGGCAACATCGGCAGGAACGGTAGGAACGATGCCGCGACCATCATCGAAAACATGTTGCCGAAGTTCGAGCTCAACCCCATCTCGATGTACTTCAACGCGTTCTGGAAGGTCCGCCGACCCTCGATCACGCCGTCACGCAACACGCGGAGACTTCGACGTTGGAGGATGATGTCAGCGGTCTCCTTTGCGACGTCAACCGCGTTGCTGACCGACACACCGACATCGGCGGCCTTGAGCGCCGGCGCGTCGTTGATGCCGTCGCCCATGAACCCGACGACCTTACCCGCCTTTTGGAGTGCCACAATGATACGTTCCTTCTGCTCGGGGTCGATCCGCGCGAACACGGTGTGGTTGAGTACCTCGTCGTGCCACTCATCGTCCTTGAGCGCGGCAAGCTCGTCGCCGGTCATGATGCCCTTCGTGGGGATCTTCAGCTCACCGCAGATCTTCTGCGTCAGTACGGCACTGTCGCCGGTGAGGATCTTCACCTCGATGCCATAGTCCTCGAGGTCACGGATCGCCTCCTGCGCAGTCTTCTTCGGGGGGTCAAGGAACGCGATGTAGCCGACGAACGTCAGGTCGCGCTCGTCCTCTTTTTCGTAGAGCGTCGCTTTGATTGGTACGGTACTCGATGCCACGGCCAGGACCTTGTAGCCTTCGTTGCTCAACGATATGAACTCGTCCTGTGCGATCTTTTTCCGAGCCTCATCAAACGGTACGTCGGTACCCTTTGCCCGGTACTGTGTGCAGATCGGGAAGACCGCCTCAGGCGCACCCTTCGTCACGATGACACGCGCGCCATTGTCGTCGACGATCATGGAATCGCGCCGACGCTCGAAATCAAACGGGATCTCGTCGATCTTACGCGACGTGCCGAGATCCCACGAACGGTAGGTTCGAATCGCATGGTCGAGCGTGTTCGCGACGCCCGTGTGATACGCACTGTTCAGGAATGCCGTGCGAAGTGACTCGTCGGAGATGGCACCACTTCCATCGACATACTTCACGACGGAAATGCGGTTCTCGGTCAATGTGCCGGTCTTGTCCGTGCAGAGCACATCCATCCGTCCGAAATTCTGGATCGCGGGAAGATGTTTCACGATCACCTGCTTCTGCGCCATACGGACGGCGCCACGGGAAAGCGAAACGGTGATGATGACCGGCAAGAGCTCAGGCGTGAGACCAATCGCGATCGCGATCGCGAAAATAAACGAATCGATCAACCGTTGGTGCGCGAACGGGTTCAGGATCGACGCGACGAACACAATCACCACCATGATGACGGTGACCTTCATCAGGAAGATGCTGAACTGCCGGATACTCTTCTCGAAGTCGGTTAACTGCTCCTCGCCGCTTAAACGTTCAGCGATCTTCCCGAAGGCGGTCCGCGCGCCAGTCATGACGACCTGCATGGTCGCCTCGCCGGTGACGATGCTCGTGCCCATGAACAGCGCGTCCTTTTGGAGCGTGGTGAGCTGCGTGTCCCCCGCGGCGCGCTGGCCGTGGATTTTCTCGACCGGAAGCGATTCGCCGGTGAGCGATGATTCATTGGCGAAGACGTCCTTGCCTACGAGCAGAAACCCATCAGCCGGTACGACGTTGCCTGCAGCAAGGACTACGACGTCACCCGGGACGATCGACGTGAGTGGCACCTCGTGCCGACTGCCGCCGCGGATCACCGTCGTCTTCGTCACGACCTTCGCAATGAGCGCTTCGACCGCGCGTTCGGATCGATATGAGTTCACGAAATCGATCACGACCGAAATCAGTATCATAACGACAAGGATGAACGCGTTCGTTTCCTCGCCCACGAAGATCGATATTGTCGCCGCGCCGATCAGTATCCAGAGGAGCGGGCTATTAAACTTACGGATAAACGCGACGATCGGCCGCATGCGTTTCTTGGTCGCGACCTCGTTCGGGCCGAATCGCACGAACCGAGACGCCGCCTCTGACGGCGACAAACCTTGGAGTGTCCCTGCGGGAGCGACGGTGTCGTGCATGTCCTTCAGTATAGCGAAAAAAAGCGGTATATGGCTACCCCATGTCCTACACGACCTTGTGTTAGGTCATCGAGCGGATCACGGCGATCGCGCCCACACGCTTATTCAAGCGATACCGCGATGAGCTTACCGTAGCGGAAAACCGCGTCCCATCGAATCGAAACCACTCTTCCTTGAGCAATGGATTTGATTCGGCGCCATGTCGCAGCCTCATTATACGCTCCTTGACCACCGACCGTGACCGTGGCGTCACAAGGGAAAGCACCTCGCGTCCGATCAGATCGAACGCGGAGGATGCGCCGAACATGGCAACGCCCGCCCGGTTCAGATAGGCGATCTTCCCGTCGCTCTCGACCATGACCGCATGTGGGAACGAGTCAACCATGCGATAGAGTCGCTGGGTGTCAGATGCGCCTGCGTGCGCCGCACGGGACGAATGTTCGCCGACGAATTGGCCGATGACGTTCATGAGCATTTCAAACCTTCCGCTCCGCAAACTGTAGTAGCGGAAACGTCCCTGCGTCGTCGCGAGCACGAGGCCATCCCGCGTGAGACGTGTGAGCCCATGCGAGACCGCGCTTTGATCGTTCTTCAACTCACGTGCCAGTTCATTGACGTTCTTCCTCCCCGACCGCAACGCAATAAGGATGTCCAAACGGACATCATTAGCGAGCGTACCAAACACCCTTTTATACAACACTTTTTTCATCGTCCTCCCCTTGTGCGCTCATTATATCACCGTTGAAAATAATATCAACACAAGAAGACTATTCGTCTTCCTTAACCGCGCCACATTGCGTGTCAACGCAGGAGCTGCCGTACGACCTTGTTCGGCGCGATGCGGTAGACCACCTCGCGCGATCCTTCGTTCGTCATGACGAGACGGTGATCCCGCAGGATCCGCAGTTGGTGCGACACGCGAGAAAGCGACACGTTCAACACCCTTGCGATGTCGGTCGGGGTGAGACCGGCGGGCGATAACTGGAGCATCGTAAGTATCTTGAAACGACTCGTACCGCTCACGGTACGGAGTAGTTGGTGGCTATCATTGAACGACGGTGACTTAAGACGGGCACGGAGCGCGGAAAGCATGGCGGTAGTCATAGGGTTGCAGTGCGATGATCACGAATTAAGATACTATACACAGACCTGATATATGATAAATTCTTCATATGATTTACGCAAGTTTTTCTTCAATGATGCATCAACTACTACACAAAAACACCGGCCATCTTTCACCTGTGTTGACAATTCCGCCAACCTACGGGAATTACCGCACACGACCCGCGACCCTGCGGACCGTCGTGCGTAGCACCGGATTCCGGTATTTCCACACCATTCGGTACATGATGCTCGCGGCGACTGCCACGCCGATCCCCCAGTATAACGCCACCATCCAGGGCTGCTTCGTATCGGTACCGATCAATACGCCGTGCAGGAAGATGAAAATGAACATGGGAAATGCGAAGAAATGGACGGTACGCCAGAACTTGGCATAGGAGTTCATTGTGTAGAGCGAGCTAGCCAGAACCAACAGCAGCAGATAGAAACCACCGATGCCCAATGTGACGAGCAACGGCCGGTACGGCGAGATGAACGGGATGAACAGGTCAAAGAAATGAAGTCCGAGAAACGAGTCAAAAAGGATCGACCCTACGTGGGCCATCACCGAGAACAGCAGTACGGACGCGATGGCACGATGGACCGACCACGCCGTCGCAGGTGAGAACATCCGGTAGAGAAGACCTGTTGTCAATAACATACCGGTGATCGTGAGAAGACCGAGCAACAAGAACGAGGCAATGCCTGCCGACCTTGTCACGGTCCACGCCCAAGGGAATGGCGTCGCAACCGGTGTTGTCTGGACGACGATCGGTGCAGACGACGTAGCCTGCGCCACCGAGACGCTCGTGGATGTTGTTGAAACCTGAGGCGTTGGAGTGGTCGTGGTCACCGGCACAGATGGTGCGCTCACGGACGTACTACCTGGCACGGTCACCAATTGGTAGGTCGTCGCGGTACGACCCTGGTCATCACCGGATTCGTTCTCGTGTTCCGTCTCGGCGCGCACGAACGGTACCGCCACGACGAACGCGAGCGAAAGGAATACCGCGACAAAAAACGTGGATCGTAGTCGTGTCATACAGTAACCTTGCTCCTCAAAAGCGAATTCGTCGTAGTGATCAGCTGTCCATCGGTAGTAATCACCACCGCATCATACCCATGCAAGCGCGCCCATACAATACCTTCGTCAAATCCACCGAGTAACACTCGCTTCGCCGCGACGTCCGCATCGAGTGCGGTCAGTGCAATAACCGTGGCGTGCGCAATATTCGTCATCGACGGCGCGCCAGTGTGGGGATCAATCAAGTGGTGCCATGGGATACCTGCGACGACACCACGTCGCTTCGTCGTTCCGGAAGTGGCAACACCCCATCGACCCTCAGGCAACGCCAAAGCGCCAAGATCTTGATCGAGCGCAGAGGGATCCTGCACGCCGATCTGCCATGCGTTCCCCTGCTCGTCAGTGCCGGCGACGATCAGATCGCCACCGAGCGACAACCAATAATCTGAAGTACAGGCTTCGATGTCCGGTCGTAACATGTCCAACAAATACCCTTTGCCGATACCGCCGAAATCAAGCGTCACACCCACAGGAACCGTCACTACCAACCGCTCCTGATCGATATGTACCATGTCGAAACTGGCCAAAGGCGACGTGCCGCTCTTTGACGACTCTGGCCGGTCACGGAGCGAATCGAAGGGACCGTCGTAGCCGACCGCCATCAACGCTCCGCCGACCGTCGGATCAACGAGTCCACCGGTCGTGTCGAACGCGCGACGTGCCGCGTCGAGCATCGCGAGCATCGCCAGGCTCACCTTTATTGGCGTACCCGCGTGCGCATTGAGTACTGATAGTTCCGATGTCGGGATGAAGCGGCTGAATTTCTGTTCGAAAAGAGTAACCTTTTCTTTCACAACATTCCACAACATGGCTCCATCGCGTTCCTCCGCACGAAACCCACCTTCAACAGTGGTACCCAACGCCGCAAAACGATTAGTGACGGTAGTCATTGAGATATCTAGGACACGGACGTACGCGGTGCGACGCGGTAATACGTCTGCGGCGGCGTGTACGTCTGGGCCGGCGTCGGTGTCACGGTCGTGCTGCCACTATTCGACGTGGTACCTGTCGAGGTGTCGGTCTGGCCCTGCGTCGGCGAGGTATTCACGATCGGCGAAGAGTCGTTCGGGATTGACGTCGCCGCGGCGTTCGCCGTACGTTTCGCGGTCTCGATCCGAACGATGACGCCGAACACCAAGGCAAGCGCGGTACCCCACGCCGCAAACGCGATCTTCGGAACGATGGATCCACGTTCGACGACTGCTGACGAGCTCACGGCGAACTTTTCCATATGGATCGCCTCATGACTAACGCTGCTGCTGCGGAGCATTGCGACCATCGAATTCATAAATCCCTGTGGCCCACAAAGAAAATACGATTTGCTACCGGGCTCATTGACCGCACGTGAAAATACCTCGCGCGTAATCCTACCTGGTATGTATGTGCGTGATGCATCTGGCACGCGACCATCCGATACCGCGTAGACTACATGAAGATGTGGGTTCGCCCGCTGCATGACATCAAGCTCCTCGAGATACGGCGCGTCGCTCAATGAGCGCACACTATAGAGCAGTGTCATATCATGCGGCAAATTGAGCGCGGCCGCCGTACGCGCCATGCTCATAAACGGCGTGATGCCGATCCCGCCAGCGATGAACACGACCGAGGTGTCCCTGATCGGATCGAACGTAAATGAACCATACGGTCCACCGATGATTGCTCGGTCGCCGCGTCGGACACCGCGAAGTGCGGTCGTGTAGTCGCCATGGACGCGTATCCCGAACTTCAATGTCGAAAGGTCGTTCGGCGAACTTGCGATCGAAAATGAGCGCGCACCGCGAAGGCGCTGGTATGTCGGTACACTAATGGTCGAGTACTGGCCAGGGACGAAATATGGAAACACGCCACCGCCTTCTCGAACGACGGAGAGCTCGATGACGGTCGGCGTGACTACCCGGAGGTCGGCGATGACGGCGCGAATTCGTGGCACGGTTGAGTTTCCTTAGTTAATCGGTATAGAGCCGCAGGTCGTTCAGCACATCGTACGATGTTTTGTAGTATCAGTGTATTCATAGTAGCACTATATAGTACGCGGTGGCAGTTTCGTTTCTTTCATTACAGCACGAACATGTGTATACGTATAAGATCATGACTCCCTGAACACCACCTGAACACCCTCTCCACTAACGACGTATACAGTTGCGCAATGTTTCAATTATTGAAATTTTGAACATCATATCTTGCGGCTACGCAAGTTTGCATCGTTTCTTCCATCGACGTATACTGGCAGTGCTAGGGAAAATTATTAACAAAAAACCTATGCAAAAACTGGTGATTTTCCTCGCAATCTGCGGGGCTTTTGCGTTTGCCGCGCCTGCGGCGCACGCCGCCGATGGTACCATCAATGGCACCATTACCTACGCGTCAAATGGGTCACCGATGGCGAACGCGTATGTCTATATCATCAACGCCAACACGAACACGACGACCGGTGCGGTCGCGGGAACCGACGGTACGTATACCGCGACAGTCGCGCCAGGCAAGTATGATGTCTCCGTGTCGAACATATATGCCAACTACTCGATCGTGTTGATCAAAAAGACCACCACGGTCACAGTAGGAAGCGGAGAAGCAAAGACTGGGGTTAACATCGCGACCTCGCGTCGCGGATGGTTCACAGGACACGTGTATAAAGCAGATGGAGTGACGGTGGTTTCTGACGCAATCGTCACGTTCAGTAATGTGGCTGGTGACACCTATGGCCGTGTATGGAGCGCACAAACATCCTCGATCGGCGTATACACTGGCACGCCAACTCCAGATGACGAGACCACGTCCGCGATCGGCACCTATACGGTCACCATCTCACGACCAGGATATTTCAGTTATCAAACAACCGGCGTGCAACTGAACGCCGATGATGCGGCGACAAGTCAGGACTTCCGATTGACACAGGGCGGCTCGGTCTCTGGAACGATAATCGATTCCTCGGGCGCCGCGGTCGCGAACGCGCTTGTCACTGCGTACAAGATGGTCGGCGGTACACGTTCTAACGGCTACAGCGCGACAACGAATGCTTCGGGCGCGTATGTGATCACTATCGCCGACTCCTATCCCTATAATAACACCGCCGCAGGAGATTACTCGATGACGGTGAACGGATCGGGTTATGTGACGAAATCATCACGGTTCACAATCTCCGCAGACACCACCGCAATCACTGGGAAAGACTTCTCACTGAACGCCGGTAAGGTATTCAGCGGCACTATCACATCAAATGCCACCAACGCCGCACTGCCAGGCGCGATAGTCTCGCTCTACAAGCGCACCGTGCTCCGTTCGACGGTCGCTGACTTCTCCGCCACGACCGGCAGCGACGGTACATTCTCGATCAACACGCTTCCCGCGGGCAAGTATCGCCTGATGATCACGAAGACCGGCTATGCAACGGTAGTCACGGAATATATCACAATTACTGCCAATAAAACCGGAAACAAGTACAAGCTAGAACCCGGCGCCACGATCAGCGGACAGGTGTACACCGGGAAAAATACCGGCATCGACGGTGCATATATCGAATTCTATCCCCTGAACAACGCGAAGACCGCTGCATATCTCTCCACCACCGCTGACGAGAATGGCGCGTACTCGCTCTCCGGGCTCAAAAAAGGCACGTACAAAATGGTAGTGACCTCGACCGACTACGTCGAGCAAGTCGCCACGGTCACAGTGAAGAACTCAAATACCATCACGAAGAACGTGAAGCTAATAGCTGCGGGCTCGGTCTCCGGCTACGTCACAGACAAGACCACTGGACTTCCGATCTCAGGATATCCCGGCATGGTCGTTGTGAAGGTCGTCGGGACGACGATCACCACGAGCCCTGATACCAACGGCTTCTTCACACTCGACGGTATCAAACCGGGCACGCAAAAAATAACCGCGATCAGCGGCCTGTTCGAGACTCCGGCGCAAGTAACCGTGAAAGTATCGGCAGGTAAAACGAAAACCGGCGTCAACTTTTCGCTCACGCCGAGGCAGTAACGCCAACACGACTTAGGTTAATTAACCCACCCGCCGCACACAATGCGGCGGGTGTGGTAACCGACGAGGCTCGCTTTCTAACGCCATGCCGACCTACGCGAATCTGATTGGCTCACGATATTTTTTCACGAGCTCATTGTTGTCACGCGACATCTGGTTCCACAGAGCCCACTTTTCAATGAATGCGTTGGCATTATCCGCGAACAATTCCAAGATCCGGCCCATCCCCACATGGTACCCGTCAGGCGCGTGGAGCAGTTCCTTTTCAAAAAACGTAACGATGTTCATCGAATCAACGCCCTGCGCAATCGACAGATCATGCAGCTCGGGGTTACCGCGGTAGGTTTCTGAACTGAAAAGTTCAGGGTAGTCGAAGAATCGTCGAAACTCATGTTGGTTCATGACGGCAGCAGCAAGCGCCTCTTTGAAATAGTGAATGGATGGATCGTTGAGCACGATGCCGCTTGTTTTTGACCATGCAGCCAATTCCTCATAGAACAGAAAATGTGATATCTCATGAATACCGATGGCGACGGTACGAAATGGCTTGCGTTTCTT
>CAINXF010000018.1 GCA_903854795.1 Candidatus Kerfeldbacteria bacterium | reverse complement strand
TTCCGATCGTTCCACCGACCGAACGTCTCAACGATCGCCCAGAAGCCCACCGACGCCGTTGCCGTCCAAAGTATGTTGATGATGAACGGTATCAACATGAACCGCGGACCACCGGGACTATCAGGGGAAAATGGCGTTCTCAAAAATACCGGATAACCGAGGACCACTTCGCTCATGCTGCAGCCCGAAGAACAACTCGTGCGCCACAACGAATATCCTGTCGCGAGCGCAAGCAGCACAACCGCAGTGATCAAATAACGTTTGATTCTGTTCATGGCTCCATTTCCTCCTTCGGTTTTTTGTAATAATGCCTGTCTTTCAACGCGTCAGGAAGATATTGCTGTCGTCCTTCGTCATGCGTGAAGTTATGTGAGTATTTATAGCCTTTGTGGTAACCAAGTTCCTTCATGAGCTCGGTCGGCGCATTGCGAAGGTGAAGCGGCACCGGCTCGTTCAAGGTACGCTTCACGTCCTCAACCGCCTCGTTGAACGCAGTGTAGGTCGCGTTCGATTTTTTCGCTTCTGCAAGGTACACCGCGACATGCGACAAGTTGATACGACACTCCGGGACGCCGACCATGTCCACCGCCTGCATACAGGCGATCGCGAGCGGCAATGCGTGGGGATCAGCGATACCGACGTCCTCTGACGCGAACACGACCATACGCCGCGCGACGAACAGCGGATCCTCGCCCGCCTCGAGCATACGTCCGAGGTAGTACAATGTGGCATCGGGATCACTTCCCCGCATCGACTTGATGAACGCACTGATGACGTTGAAGTGCTCGTCGCCCTTCTTGTCGTAGATGAGTGGCCGATTTTGCAGCGCCTCAGCCGCGGTCGCAAGCGGGATCTTCCGAATGCCCTTCGCGTCCGGCTTCGTCGCCTTCATACTGATCTCGAGCGCATTGAGCGCGGTGCGTGCATCGCCGTTGGCGACGTTCGTGATGAGTTGCAACGCCTTGGGTTCGAGGGAAACCTTCTGTGCGCCGTACCCACGCTCGCTGTCGGCCAACGCTTGTTCGACGATCGCCGCGAGCGACTCAGGGCTCAATCGCTTCAACACGATGACACGGCTCCGCGAGAGTAACGGGGAAATGACCTCAAAGCTCGGGTTCTCGGTCGTCGCACCGATGAGCGTCACGATCCCCTGTTCCACGTACGGCAACAACGCATCCTGTTGCGCCTTGTTCCACCGATGTATCTCGTCGATGAACAGGATCGTCCTGATCCTATGTAGCTTCCGCGCGTCGTTTGCGGCTTTAATCACACGACGGAGATCGTCCTTACCACTCTCGACACCCGAGAGCTCGGTGAACGTCGATTTGGTAAGGTGCGCGATGACGCTCGCGAGCGTCGTTTTCCCGGACCCCGGCGGTCCCCATAAAATCATCGAAAAAAGCTCGTCGTTCTCGACGGCGCGCCGCAACATCGTTCCTTTACCGATCACCTCGTCCTGTCCGATGAATTCGTCGAAATTCCGAGGTCGCATTCGGTCTGCGAGTGGCGCGTTCTGCCGCAGATCGCGTTCGAGTTGTGCGTCAAAGAGGTCGGCCATATGTACAGGTTATTGTACCAGAACCGAAGAATAACCGAAAGATATTAACATAGCTTTTACCTCGCACATCGGTACGAGGCCTGTATGCCGCTGACGTCGCCTATTTCGCCCCGAACCGACGATCGCGTCGCGCGTACTCGGCGAGTGCAACGTCAAAATCCTTTGGCGTAAAATCCGGCCAGAGCTTATCGGAGAAAATAAGCTCGCTGTATTCGCCCTGCCATGGCATGAACCCAGAAAGTCGAAGCTCACCGCTCGTACGAATGATGAGGTCGGGATCTGGGAGTTCCGGTTGGTACAAATGCTTCGAGATCAGCGCAGCGTCAATCTTGTCAGGGTCTAACTTCGCACGTGCGATCGCCCGCACTGCGTCAACAATCTCGGTACGCCCGCCGTAGTTCACCATGACGTTCAGGATACCTCGCGTGTTATTGCGCGTAAGATTCATACTGTCAGCGATGAGCTTCTGCAAACGCGGCGACAACTCATGCAGCCGTCCGGTGACGACGAGACGGACATTGTTGCGCGAGAATTCTGCGATCTCCTCCTTCAGCACCCACTCCATAAGCCGCATGAGGAACTGGACCTCGCGTTTGGTGCGCTTCCAGTTCTCGGTCGAGAACGCCCACGCAGAAAGCACCTTCACACCGCGGTCGAGTGCGGCATAAGCGACCTTCTTGAACGCCTGGTAACCGACACGATGGCCCTCAAGCGACGGTTTGCCGTGCTTTCGTGCCCATCGCCGGTTCCCATCCATGATAATGGCGACATGCTCAGGAACGTGGTGCTGTGGTGTCATGTTGTTATGATATACCTCGATGACTCACCTGCTGCGAAGACTTCGCACACTTGAAATAATTGGTCGGGGTAGCCCCGCTAAGCGGGGCGACCTCAGCTCCCCCGCACCACAATTGACTAGTAAGCATTCGTTCCCGCTTCCTGTCGGGGTACCGGGACTCGAACCCGGGACCTCACGGTCCCGAACCGTGCGCGCTACCAACTGCGCTATACCCCGACACGAAGCGCGAAATTATGCGGAGAATTATTATATTATTGACGAGGAGAACGACGCGATTCAATTGTGGTACGGGACGGGCCGAACCGTGCGCGCTACCAACTGCGCTCTACCCCGCCGTCGAAACGTCTGGCCTGATCATCGAACGCCAGCACTACCAGTGTCGTGTCGTTTTTACGCTCTCGTGGCAGGGGATGAGGGAATCGAACCCCCGTATCAGGTTTTGGAGACCTGCGTTCTGCCACTGAACTAATCCCCCACCACCAGAGCACAATGCGCGCCTCGCTATCACAGAATGAACTGGCGTCAAATTGGAGACCGTAGTCCTCCAGTGAACAACGTCCATGAATCAGCTATTTGAGCTTCGCTTCCTTGTGCGGTGTGTGCTTCCTGCACCAGTTGCAATACTTCTTCAGCTCGATCTTCGTCTTGATCTTCTTCTTATTGCGCTCCGAAAAATAGTTGACGTGCTTGCACACCGTGCAGGAAAGTCCGATGAGGTTATCTTGTGACATACTGGGTATTCTCCCTTACGTGAATAGTTCTGTTGATAATCGTGGAGCCGGTGGTCGGATTCGGACCGACGACCTACTGTTTACAAAACAGTTG
>CAINXF010000017.1 GCA_903854795.1 Candidatus Kerfeldbacteria bacterium | reverse complement strand
TGTTTCCGATCGGCTGGGAAGCGTTTGGACTTCCCACGGAGAACTACGCGCTGAAGACCGGCGTGCACCCGCGCGTCGCAACCGATACGAACATCGCGAACTTTCGCCGACAGATGCAGGCGCTCGGTCTCTCGTTCGATTGGTCGCGCGAGGTCGATACGACCGATCCGAAGTACTACAAATGGACGCAGTGGATCTTTTTGAGGTTATTGAAAGCAGGGTTGGCATATCAGGCGACCATTCCGATCTCATGGTGCCCGAAGGATAAGATCGGTCTCGCGAACGAGGAAGTGATCGCAGGCAAGTGTGAGCGGTGTGGTACGACGGTCGAACGCAGACTGCAGAAACAGTGGATGTTGAAGATCACGGCGTACGCGGATCGGTTGCTGAAAGACCTCGACACCGTCGACTACGCCGAGCGTATCAAAGCGCAGCAGGTGAACTGGATCGGTCGGAGCGAAGGTGCGGAAGTGAAATTCGAAATTGAGATGCCGAAACAAGTTCGGCATGACAAGAAAAAACCTGTTGCGCTCATCATCCACGGCAGTCCGATTAAGCCAGACTACCAATTGCAGATGGCTAGACATTTTTTCCCGTGGTTACGGCGTGAACTCCAGGCACTTGGGTACGAGGTTATTGCGCCCGATCTCCCGAAAGCAAATGCGCCAGAGTATGAAACATGGAAACAAGCCGTCACAACTGCTTTAGGGAAGAATAAGCTCAATCATTCGTCACTAGTAATCGGCGTCAGCGCTGGTGGAAGCTTCGTGGCGAGGTACTTAGCCGAGCAGAAATTGTCTGTGGCGAATATTATATTCATTGCACCGGGATGTATTGCACGTACAGACGACACTGAACGCGACAATGCCCTTAGAAAATTCTATGATTTCGAGTTCGTCCCCAACATTGCTAGAGAAATGTATGTTGTGTACTCAACAGATGATCAAGAACGGCGAATTTCCGGCGCGAAGAAATTCATTCAAGAACTCAACGCACAACCAATCATCCTAACGGGTCGTGGGCACTTCACACAGCATGATGGTGTTACAGACATTCCGGAGTTGCTTCCATTGATGGACAAACGTCAATCAGTACAGGTGTTCACGACGCGTCCGGACACGTTGTTCGGCGCGACGTACCTCGTGCTGTCACCGGAGCATCCGTTGGTCGATTCGATCACGACGTCGAAGCAGAAGAACGCCATCGAAAAGTATAAGAAGCGGGTCGCGAGCAAATCAGACCTTGAACGCGTGTCGTTGGACAAGGAGAAAACCGGCGTATTCACTGGCGCCTACGCAATGAATCCCGCGAACAATGAGAAGATACCGGTGTGGATCGCTGACTACGTCCTCACGAGCTACGGCACGGGTGCGATCATGGCCGTCCCGGCGCACGATGAGCGCGACAATGCGTTCGCGAAGAAGTTCAAGCTGCCGATCATCAATGTCATTACACCGCCGAGCGTGATGTCATCGAACGCCTATCAAACGGCGGTCGGTGCCGCGGTCGGCTACCTTCCGTCGGATGTCGAAAGTGAATGTTGGACCGGTGAAGGGACGATGATACATTCAGGAAAATTCGACGGTATGACGAGCGAAGAAGGACGGAAGAAGATCGTTGCGATGCTTGAGAAAGAAGGAAAAGCCAAGTTTGCAGTTAACTACAAGCTTCGCGATTGGGTGTTCTCACGGCAGCACTACTGGGGCGAACCGATCCCGGTCGTCCACTGCGATAAGTGTGGTGTCGTGCCGGTATCGGAAGACCAGTTACCTGTGGAATTGCCGCAGGTCGAGAAGTATCAGCCGACCGGTACAGGCGAGTCACCACTTGCCGCGATCACGGATTGGGTGAATGTGAAATGCCCAACGTGCGGCGGTCCGGCGAAGCGCGAGACCGACACGATGCCGAACTGGGCAGGCTCATCGTGGTATTCCCTGCGCTACTGCGACCCGCACAATGAAAAAGAGTTCGCCGACATGAAGAAGTTGCAGTACTGGATGCCGGTCGACCTCTACAACGGTGGCATGGAACATACGACATTGCACTTGCTCTACTCGCGGTTCTGGCACAAGTTCCTATTCGATCAAGAACTGGTCCCGACCGCAGAGCCGTACCAGAAGCGTGTGTCGCACGGCATCGTCTTGGCGAGTGATGGCAGGAAGATGTCGAAGAGCTTCGGTAACGTCGTGAATCCGGACGAGCTCGTCGAACGGTATGGCGCGGACAGCGTGCGGCTCTACGAGATGTTCATGGGGCCGTTCGAGGACATGATCCCATGGGACACGAAAGGCATCGTCGGTATGCGGAGGTTCCTTGATCGTGTCAACCAAGCGTCCGAACGCGTGAAGGATGTGCCGATGAAGGATGCACAGTTGCTGAATTCGATGGTCAAGGTCATTACGCAGAACCTCGAGGCCATGAAGTTTAACACGTGTGTGAGTCATTTGATGGAATGGAGTAATCACTTTGCGCAGTCAAGCGCACCTGAAATTTCACAAGAAGAATTCGAGACGTTCCTCAAGGTGTTGTCACCGTTTGCGCCGCATCTCGTCGAGGAATTGTGGTCACAACTCGGTCATTCCACGCTCGTAAGTAGCGGAAAATGGCCGAAATTCGATGAAAAAATGGCACAAGCCGCCGATGCGAAGATCGCGGTTCAGGTGAACGGTAAGTTACGCGGAACATTGTTGGTACCGAGCGGCTCGGAGCAGGAAATTGTTGCTTCAAAAGCAATGGAATTGGAAAACGTCAAGAAGTTCGTGCCGGGGATACCAAAAAAGACCATTTTTGTGAAGGATAGGCTCATCAATTTTGTGGCGTGAAAGGATTTGTCATGGTGAGCTCAGTCGAACCACGACAAATCATCCTTCGACTATGCTTAGGATGATAATACATAAAGCAGTTACTGAACTTCGTTTTGGTAATGTCGCTGCCTATCCGACCGAATCTTTTTTCGCGTTAGGCGCGGACGCGACGAATGCACGTGCGATTAGGAAGATATTCAGGTTGAAAGGTCGGGGAAAGAATCCTATAGCGCTTATTGCTGGTTCGATCGCGCAGGTAGAGAGGTTTTTCTATGTCGATAAAGAAGAACGAAGGTTGATGCGGTCATATTGGCCTGGTGCGCTGACGATATTGTTGAAGCCGAAGAAGGCGATCGCCGCCGATGCCCTTTTGAGTACCACCCCGTCCCGACCTTCGTCGGGACACCCCTCCTTAGAAAGGAGGGGATCCTATGGAGTCGGCGTCCGCGTGCCAAAGCACGCGGTGGCGCGGCGGTTGGCGCAGTCGCTCGGCTGTCCGATCACGGCGACCAGCGCGAACATTTCAGGGGAGAAGCCGACGAAGTTGCGCACAGTGGTCGTGCGGACGTTTCATGGTATCGTGATGGTGCACGGTACGTGCGGAGCTTCGAAAAAGCCCTCGACCGTCGTGTCACTTTCATCAGGGAAAATAAACGTGCTGCGCAAGGGCGCGGTGAACGTGAAATAATATGGAACGTTTTCATACCACCTGGCACTTCCCACACTATTTTAAGAAGCACCTTCCCCGACAGCTCGAGGAACTGTACCTGACGTCGGCGATCACGGACTTCTCGTCGGCCGCGCTCGCGATCTTCGAGCCGATCTACCTTTGGACGCTCGGGTACCGCATCCGCGAGATCATGGTCTACTACCTCATCCTGTACGTGGTGGACTTCTTCGTGTTGCCGCTTGGCGGGAAGTTCGTCGCGCGTTTCGGCCACGAACGGTCGATCCTCATCTCGACGATATGGATGGTCGGCTACTACGTCGCGCTCATCAACATCCCGCATGCCGCATCGCTCTTCTACGTCGCGCCGCTCTTGTTCGCGATGCAGAAGGCATTCTACTGGCCAGCGTACCATTTCGACTTCATTAGGTTCTCCGTGAAGGAGGAACGCGCGACCGAGTACTCCGGCATCACGGCGCTCTCGACGATCATGTACACGCTCGGGCCGATTTTCGGCGGCATGATCATAAAACTGTTCGGGTTCGATGCGCTGTTTATGGTCGGTATCGTGTCGATCTTATTATCGAGTATTCCGCTATTTGCCACGAAATCCCCAATAAAACGCGAGGTTTTTTCGTATTGGAAGAGTCTGGTGCTGCCATTCAGGCGTCGGTACCAGCGAACAACGTTAGCGTATTTGAGTCTTGGCAACGAGCTCATTTTGATGACCGTATGGCCGATCTTCATCCTGCTCGCGTTTGGCGACCTGTTTGACGTCGGATTGCTGATCGGCCTTTCGGCGCTCGTGACGGCGCTGGTCACCCTCGGTATCGGCAAGTGGAGCGATCGCGTACCGAAGGGCAAGGTGCTCCGCTTTGGCGGCATCGGTAACCTTGCGGTTTGGCTCCTGCGTATCGTCAGCAGGATCCCGCCGATGGTGCTCGTGATGGAATGGATCGGACGCATCTTCTATAATTCGACCGTCGTCAGCATGACCTCGATGACGTACGACCGCGCACATGAGGACGATTACTCGTGGCATGGCGTGCTCTACGAGCAGGGGTTCGCCATAGCGAAATCGCTCATGGCGCTCGCGGTGTTCCTATGCGCCTCCCATATCGATCCGTTCGTCATCGCCTTCGCGCTCGCCGCGTTGGTTAGCCCACTCGCCCTTGTCCTCTAGCGAACTACAGCTCAATAGGGACGCGCTCAAAGAGTTATTATTGAAGGCGAACGTAAAACCAAGCCGCGAGAACGGCCAGAATTTTCTTATTGACGCTGGCGTCGTCGATACGCTCATCGAGGCGGCGGATGTGTCCTCGGGTGATACGGTACTTGAGATCGGTCCGGGACTCGGCGCGGTAACCGGCGCACTTCTCGAAAAAGGTGCGCACGTGATCGCGGTCGAGCTCGATCACCTCCTCTATGTGTCGCTCAAGAAGAGGTTCAAAGGCGAAAAATTGCTTTCCCTCGTGAATGCGAACGTACTACACGTCGCTCTCGAGGATTACGTGAAGGACGGCCAGTATAAATTGGTATCGAGCTTGCCGTTCAACATTACCTCGATCGTGCTTCGCCGTTTCCTCGAGCAGGTACCGCGTCCTACGGTCATTTCGCTCGTGATCCAGCGCGAGGTCTCACAACGTGTCGCTGCGCCACCGGGCGAGATGAGCATGCTGAGCGTCGCAGTGCAGTACCTCGGCGAGCCGAAGATCGTGCGCGAGGTGCCGCATACGAGCTTCTGGCCCGTTCCTGAGGTCGATGCCGCGGTCATCCGTATCGGCGTCCGCCCTCTTCCTTCGAAAGTCGAAATGGCCGAAGTGTTCCGTATCGCGAAGATCGGCTATTCCTCAAGAAGGAAGATGCTCCACAACAACCTTGCGGCGGGGTTGCGGAAGACCAGTGACGAGGTAAAGGACCAACTGGCTGAAATCGGGCTTAATCCACTGTGTAGAGCGCAGGATTTGACCGTTGAGCAGTGGCGAACCTTAGCCAAATTGGGGTTTTGACATATGTTGCCTGCTGTGCTATAATTTAGTCACAGTAAATAAAAATAATGGATCCTCGAACTTCACCAGAAAATAACAGGGGAAGAGATGGTGA
>CAINXF010000016.1 GCA_903854795.1 Candidatus Kerfeldbacteria bacterium | reverse complement strand
GATCTTCATGATCGGCTCCCAGTCCGGGTCAGTCATGTCCGTCACGAGCACCTCGCCCTTCTTGAACTGCTTCATGTGCTTCGCGTCCATGATCACGCGTGCCTTGCCAGAACCGATCTTCGAACCGACCGCAAGCCCTTTCACCAGTAGTTTGCCGGTCTTCTTCAGATGGTACGTTTCGAGCTTCGAGGTGTCCTTCCGTGAAACGACCGTCTCGGGACGCGCTTGGACGATGTAGAGCTCCTTCGTAATACCGTCCTTCGCCCACTCCATGTCCATCGGCTTGTGGTAGTGCTGCTCGATCTGGACCGCCCACTTGGCGAGACCGAGTACTTCCTTCTCCGACAGACAGAACTTCTCAAGTTCGGCCTTCGTGGTCGCGATGTTCTTCGTGAACTTGCCGTGACCCTTCGTGTAGATCATCTTGATCTTTTTGTCGCCGAGCTGCCGCTTTATGATCGGGCTGAACCCGGTCGCGAGCGTCGGCTTGAACACGATGAACTCGTCAGGCGTGACGCGGCCGAGCACGATGTTCTCGCCGAGACCCCACGAGCCGTTGATGATGACAGTATCGCGGAACCCTGACTCGGTGTCGATCGAGAACATGACGCCGGAGCACGCGCGGTCCGACCGCACCATCTTCTGCACGCCGACCGAGAGCGACACCTTGAAATGGTCGAAGTGCTTATCGTGCCGGTAGCTGATTGCGCGGTTCGTGAACAACGACGCGATGCACTGCTTCGTCGCTACGACGACATCGTCGGCGCCGCGGATGTTCAGGAAGGTCTCCTGCTGGCCGGCGAACGATGCATCAGGCAGGTCTTCGGCGGTCGCCGATGACCGTACTGCGACATCGCAGTTCTTGTGATATTCCTTCTCGAGTTTCGCATAGGCCGTCCGGATCTCGCGCTTCATGTCAGCCGGGAGTTCCGCCTTCATGATCGCTTCGCGCACCTTCTGTCCGCGATCCATCAGGTTCTGGATGTTCTTCGTGTCGAGGTCCTTCAGGATCGTCTTGATCTGCTTCTTGACGCCGGTCGTCGTGATGAAGTTCTGGTACGCCGATGCGGTGATCGCGAAGCCGTTCGGGACGCGCACGCCCTTGCCGGTCAACGTACGATACATCTCGCCCAAGCTCGCATTCTTGCCACCGACGTATTTCACGTCGATGATACCGAGCTCATCGAACCAGAGGATCGATTGTTTCGCGCGTGAGACCGACTTCTTCGGTACTGGTTTCTGTATCATCTTTTTTTTCATACGATGCGAAGTAAAAAAATAATGAGGACAATTATTGATGATGGTGTGGAATCTTCTCACGGCGGCGCTTTTCCTCCGAGAACGCGAGGTACGAACTCGCGCTCATGAGCACCGAGAGAAGGATCGAAAGAAGCGACGTCGTGATCATCTGGAAAAACGCGGAGACCGTATGGAACCAGAGGAACTGGAAGAGCGATGTGAACACACCGACGATGAGTCCTGCCGCAAATCCGAGGCCGACCGCGTTCATGAGCGAACCGTGGTAGATACGATGTGCCGCGATACCGAGGAACACTGTCAGTGCGATCAAAAACAGCCACGTGAAAGCCAGGTTCCAACGCGCCGTCGTCGCAATGATATTCAGCACGATCGTCACGACCGCGGGCCACTTCACGATCTGCGCGTAATGACTGACGTTCCACCCGCTGACCGTTGTCTCGGGATCGTGTGCGTGGTGGGATGTATGGTTCGCCATATCGATAGTATATCGTCAAGTCGCATCGTTGACAACGACTACACGCGGTGATAAGGTCGCGGCGTCTCGTAGGACATCCCGTCGCTACGTAGCGTACTCCATGGAGGAGGCCATGAAGAAGTTGATCCTTCACATCGAAGACAACACGAACGTGCAGGAAGTCATGTGCGGAATCTGCGCGCTCATCCCTGACGTGGAGCTCATCAGCCGCGATACTGCGAGTTCGGGTGTTGAAACGTACCTGAACGCGGTCAGGCAGGGCAGGAAACCCGACCTGATCATCATCGACGGCATGCTCGGGGATACGAGCGGCTGGCACATCATCGACCTGCTCCTCCACGCGCAATGGGGAGAGCTTCCGCCGGTGCTCGCCTACGTCGGGGAGCTGGACGAGGAACGCGAAGGGCAGTGGCACACGGTCGGCGTGACCGAGATC
>CAINXF010000015.1 GCA_903854795.1 Candidatus Kerfeldbacteria bacterium | reverse complement strand
GGTCGAGCACATAATGGATGAGCCTTCGGAGTTTCGACCGTGCACTGCCCGCCTCGAGCTCGAGGAACATGAACGTCCATGACGAGAACTGGAACGTGGTGAGCCACGCGTAGACGAAGCCAATCGCGACTATGAAGAAGATGTATTCAGCGGTGGAGATCGTCGGGAATCCAAGGGCATTGATCAGTGCTGATGCCGCGATGTAGACGACGAGCGTCTTGATGACGATCAGAAGCGCTGCCAATTCGACGGTAACGAGCATGTTGCGTGTGAACAGGTGCCAGGCGCTGATGATCGATTTCTTCACGGAATATTTTTTAACGACGACGTAGGCGTTAGCGAATTTCGTGATGAACGAGACCATGATCATGACTGGGAACAACATGATGAACGTCCAGAGCATGAGCGCGGTCGCCGCAGCGACGCTCGCGGTCTTTATGTAGACGACGATGAGCGGGACGTCGACGATTAGGAGGAGGCCATACACCACTACCTTAGCTACCAGGTTCGTGAGGAGAATCGGCCAGAAGTTGATCATGCCGGCGTCAAATCCCTCGAGGAGATTCAAGGATTTGCCTGCCTCATGTCGTTTCGCGCCCTCAATGAGCGCGCCCTGTGCGACTATGACGAGCCAGGCGAGTGCGAGGATCGCGACGATCCAGGTGACGAGAAGATAAAGAGTGCCCGGGACATTGGTCTGGACGAAATGGGCGACCGAGTGGCCGAATCCTGAGAAGAGGCCCAGTTGAAACGCTTGGCGGTAGTAGTCGAGGTTCGCAGGGATCGAGCCGAAGATGTCGCTGTTGCGTAGTAGGACGTCATACTCCTCACCCATCGCGAGGATCGCAGCGAACAAACCGAAAAACCACAGACTTTTGTTCAGCCAGGATACCGTCCACGCCTTTTGAATGACGTTCTTCCGGTAAAATGATGATGCCATAGGTTTCGTTTTGTTATTCGCTCCTTAGTCGAGCAGTAGTATACCACAAAACTGCCCCTCTGTGAAGCATTCAGTTCAGGATTTAACCGGAGCTTCGAATAACGCCTCGAATTGGGCGCGTTCGAGCGTCTCGTTCTTCAGCAGTGCGACGACGATCTTGTCGAGTTGGGCGCGCTGCTTCGTGATGATCGATTTCGCCGTTTCGAACGCATCATCGAGGAATCTCCCGACCTCGGAGTCGATGAGTTGCGCCGCTTTTTCCGAGTAGTCGCGCTGCTCGGAGATCTCACGGCCGAGGAAGACGAACTCTTCCTTTTCACCGTAGGTCCGGGGGCCGAGTTTTTCACTCATGCCGTACTTCGTGACGAGCTGGCGCGAGAGTCGTGTCGCTTGAAGCAGATCGTTCGATGCGCCGGTGGTGAGGTCCTTGAACACTTCTTGTTCGGTCACATAGCCACCGAGCATGACCGCGAGGTCCGCGACGAATTCCTTCTTCGAGTGGAGTTTCTTGTCCTCGGTGGGGAGCTTGATCGTGTAGCCAGCGGCACGTCCGCGGGAAATGATCGAGATCTTGTGCACTGGATCGGCGCCCGGCATCTCATGTGCGACAAGCGCGTGACCTGCCTCGTGGTAGGCGGTGATTTCTTTTTCGTGATCCGATAGGATGAAGCTACGGCGTTCGGGTCCGAGCATGACCTTCTCGATCGCCTCGAGACAGTTAGTCATCGAGACCGTTTTGCTGTTCTTGCGCGCAGCCAGGATCGCCGCTTCGTTCAAGAGGTTGGCGAGATCGGCTCCGGTGAATCCTGGGGTGCGCGCAGCGATGGTGCGGAGGGACACATCGGGTGCGAGCGGTTTCCGTTTCGCATGGACCTTGAGGATGGCTTCACGGTCGTTGATGTCGGGCATGTCGACGACGACACGTCGGTCGAACCGGCCGGGCCGCAGCAAGGCCGGGTCAAGAACGTCGGGACGGTTCGTTGCGGCGATGACGATGACGTTCGTATCTGTATCAAAGCCGTCCATTTCGACGAGGATCTGGTTCAGCGTTTGTTCGCGCTCATCGTGGCTGCCGCCCAGGCCGGTACCGCGCTGGCGACCGACCGCGTCGATCTCGTCGATGAAGACGAT
>CAINXF010000014.1 GCA_903854795.1 Candidatus Kerfeldbacteria bacterium | reverse complement strand
GCCTGAACCCAGACATAGGGCGGCGCCGCTGACAGGGAAGTCCAGCCGACGACCGTATCGACCGAGGCGTGCGTATCGCCGGACATCGTGCCATCGGAGACTACAGCTCCCACACTGTTATTCACGCCATTCCAGATCACCGTCTGGTACGAACCAGAATTGACGTGGTACGCCACACTCAGATTGTTCGCCGTATTGCCGTCAAAAATGACGCCCATCACGCCGGCCGTATCGTTGTCGGATATACCGCTCTGGAGAACGTAGTAGCCCTCACCCATACCGGATCCGTCATCGGTGCCCACGAACGTGCCACCATTGATCGTATTGCTGCGAACCACCACGTTGTAAAACGCATCGCCATATAGCTGAGTTCCGTCAACGGCGGTTTGGGAAATCACAATCTGCGCGGGGTACCACCCCTTGGTGTCCGTGACCGTATTGCCTTCGATGCGCACGTTCTTCTGTACGTTGAAACGATTCGGACCGCTGCTCGGCCGAGTATCGCCGCGCAGATAAATACCGTTGGTATCGATCAGCGTATTATCAATAATGTTCGCGTCGTACATCGAGCAACCGTAGAGCACCCAGATGCCGCGCGGCACTTCCTGCAGCGTGTTTCCTTTCACCAGATACGTGTGATTGAACTTGGTCACCGCGTACGCACTGGTCGCATCCGGGTTGATGTCCCACGCCGCAGACAACGTCAGCGCCGTCGCGCTGTTCGACGCGATATTGCGCGTCTGCCCAATCCCCGTTCCCTGTATGATCGTCACCTGCCAGTTGGCCATGGTGTTGACCGTCCAAATCTTCGTCGAGTCGATCAGCGTCGTATCGGTGGAATCGGTGGCGTAGCCGAGAGCCTTGTATTCGATGTCCTCGTTCATGAGCGTTTCGCCGTCGTTGTTCTTGGGGATCCGGGTGTCGGGTTCGGACGCGACCTTGTTGAACACATTATTGAGAATGGCCACGTTGTTGGTTCCACCCATCGACGGCCCGCCATAGCCGAGATTCGTTGCGTCGGTGTAAATGGATCGACTGAAGGTGTTGCCTTCAATTTGCAGGCGATTCATGCTGAGGAGATCCAGCCGGCCATCCGACCACTGAATGTAGTTGTCTTTGATGATCACATCCCAGCGGCTGGTCAGATCCATGACGCACTTGCCCGTAAGCGTCGTCTGGATGATCTCGTTGCCGCGGATCATCATGCCGCTGGCACCGTAGACAATGTCCTCCTTGGTGGGTTGGATCATGCGGGAATCGATGATGAAATGAGAATAGTTCGCCGTCCCGCCAACTTTCCACGTGCTCCAGAAACCGGTGGGGCCGCTCTCCAGAGTCAGCTTGCTCAAACCGACCGCGTTGACGGCGCCGGAAAACATCGAGGCCTGTCCGCCGAGATTGTCGTAAATCTTTGAAACATCGCGCCCGGCACCCTCGAGTACTACGTTGCTCTTCATTGAGATCCCCACCCCGTTGAGGTTGTAGGTCCCCGGCGCGAAGTAGACCACGCCCCCGCCTGCGGC
>CAINXF010000013.1 GCA_903854795.1 Candidatus Kerfeldbacteria bacterium | reverse complement strand
CACCGATGGCGTGTACTACCTCCGGATCAAAACGAAGGACCGCAATGGCAACGTGACCACATCCCCCGTCGACGCGTTCACCTTCAAGGTCGACGGAAGCAAACCGAACAACATCTCCGATCTTTCGGTCACGACCTACATGTTATCGACCGACACGTTCCAGTTCACCTGGTCGGACGTGGGCGACGTCGGCCCGTCGGGAGTAAAAAATTACTGCTACCATCGCGGCACCGAAGGTGACACGTGCGTCACCGCGGCGACGATCTGTACCAGCGGCACCTGTACGATCAGCAACGTGGCACATTACCAAAACCGCGTGAACACCTTCTACGTTGAGGCCCAAGACAATGCACTCAACAATGCCAGCGCCTATGCTTCGACCGGTTACTTCTACACAGGACCCGCACCGACCGTACCGCAAAGCGTGACGGTAACGCCCGACCACCAAACCGACACCGACTCGTTCGCCATCAACTGGACACTCCCCCACACCTGTCTCGGTATGACGCCCTGCACTGCGAGCGACATCCTCCAGTACTGCTATACGATCAACGTGGTACCGTCAGCCGGTACCTGCGGCACGAACACCGGCGGCAATCCGACGGCCTCAGCCGATGGCGGCTGGACCACAAGCACGCAGACAGCAGCACGCGGGTTAGCCGCATTCTCTGCGGCATCGAAACAAGGGACCAACACGGTCTACGTCGTCGCGAAGGACGCGATCGGCAACATCGACTACGCGAACTACACGAGCGCTGATTATTCCTTCACTTCGAACGCGCCTGGCCCTCCGGAACAACTCCAGTCGACCGACTCGTCCGACCGCGCATCAAGTCGCTACTCCCTGACCTTAACCTGGAACGCACCGACGAACGTTGGCAGTGGCGTCGCAGGGTATAACGTCTATCGCTGTACGAGCAACTGCACCAATCCTAACGCTACCGACGACCCGCCAGCGAACTACACGAAGATCGCGACCGTCAATACGCTCGGCTACCTCGACACGAGCTTGAGCAACTCGACGACATATTCGTACTTCGCGCGTGCCGTTGGATCGGGACAGACCATTTCGGGAAACTCCGCGGTCACGACGATGAAGCCTGAAGGAAAATTCAAGGTTGCGCCGGCCATTTCAGGGCTCCCGAGCGAAACGGTCCGCATCCGTTCTGCCGAGATCACGTGGCTCACACAGGACGACGTCGACCAACATGGCAACACAGTCCCGCACCCCGCCTCATCGTTCATCCAATACGGCATCACAAACAGCTACGGCAGCGAGGTCGGCAGCTCCGATCTCGTGAACGCACACAGCGTCTCACTCACCGGCCTCACACCGAACACACTGTATCACTATCGCGCGAAATGGGTCGACGTCGACGGTAACCCTGGTTACTCCTCTGACGCAGCATTCACGACCAAAGGCGCGCCATCTGCCCCACGGAACGTACAGGTCGACCATACGACGAACGTCACCAACAGCTTCACGTTCTCTTGGAGCCCACCAAGTGACGAAGGCGTCACCATCGGCGGCTACTACTACTCGGTCAACTCAACACCGACGTCCAGTAATACACATTTCACGACAGGTACGTCCGTCGGCCCGATCGCGGCAGCCACGCGACAGGGCATGAACACGTTCTACGTGGTCGCTGTCGATGACGGGAACAACATCAACTATGCCAACTACGCGTCGGTCGATTTCGAGGCGTACACACCGGCGCCGGCCATCCCCGGCAACGTGAAGATCATCGACTCGTCCGACCGCGCCACGCACCGCTTCCTCCTCACGCTCACCTGGGACACCTCAGCAAGCCAGAACGGCGGCACCGTGTTCTACACGCTGTACCGTTCGACGGACAACGTAACGTTCACCAATCTTGCCACCCTGACGGCAACCGGCTACCTCGATACCGGCCTCACGCAGTCGCAAACATACTACTACTACGTCACGGCGCGGGACGAGGCCGAGGCAACCTCCGATCCGAGCGACACGGTGTCCGCAAAACCTGAAGGCAAATTCACCAAGGCGCCGAACATGAACGGACAGCCGGAAGTACATGCCCGCATCCGCTCGGCGGACATCACCTGGCAGACGCTCAATGATTCCGACCGCGACGGCAACGTCATCCCCCACCCCGCGACCTCGTTCGTCCAATACGGCACGACCTCGGGATACGGTAGCGAAACCGGGACCTCCGATCTTGTATCCGATCATACAGTGGCACTCACCGGACTCACCCCAAACACGACATACCACTACCGCGCGAAGTGGGTCGACGTCGACGGCAACCAGGGTTTCTCGGGCGACCTCACGTTCGAAACGCTCGGCGCACCGTCCGCACCGACCAATGTCACCGTCGATCCCACGAACGGTTTATCGAACAACTTCACTTTCGCCTGGAAGGCACCGAGTGACGAAGGTGTCACGGTCGCCGGCTATCGCTACTCGATCAACTCGACGCCAACCGAAGGAAACGTCATCGCGACCACAAAAACGACCGTGGGTCCGATCGCCGCGGCCACGCGTCAAGGAACGAATACCTTCTACGTCGTCGCGATCGATGACGGTGGTAACATCAACTACGCCAACTATGCCGCGGTCGATTTCGAGGCACACACCGTACCGCCGAGCGAACCACAGAACATCACGATCACCGACTCATCCAACCGCGACCAAAAGCGATATAGCATCACCCTGACGTGGGACGCGCCAGCGACGAACGGCACCAACGCGCTCTACACCATCAACCGGTCCGATGACGACGGCGCGACATACACGATCATCTCGACGACGCGCTCGACGGGCTACCTTGATACCGGATTAGACAGCACGAAGAAATACACGTACCGGATCACCGCCAGCGACTCTGCCGGAGCAATCTCGGCCCTGACGTCGGCCGTCGCAAAGATCCCGGAAGGCCGGTACACCTCGCCGCCCACCATCACGAAAGCGCCTGCCGCAACACCGGACTCGTTCTCGGCCGTGATCACCTGGAGCACCGAACGGCAAGCCTCATCGTTCGTCGACTTCGGTGACGGCGCGACCAACCTTACCGAGGAGCAAGGCACCGCCGACATGGTCACCGACCACAGCGTCAAAGTAACAGGGCTCAACGCGGTATCGACCTACTACTTTAGCATCAAGAGCATCGACGTTGATCAGAACGTCGCCCGTTCGGACGTCGCGTCGTTCACCACGCTCGAGGCGCCGCGCGTCATGAACGTCAACATCAGCGATGTCCGGCTCAAGGACGCCGTCATCACGTGGGAAGTGAACAAGGAGGCGACCGCGATCGTCAACTACGGCACCTCGACGAAATACGGCCTCACCTACACTGCCGACAGCACGACCTTCAGCGTCAAACACACGGTAAAGTTCGAGAACCTCAACGACGGCACAACCTATCACGTGCGACTCGGCGGGCTCGATCGCAACGGCAACCCGATCACGTCCGATGATTACCAGTTCACGACGCTCACCTTCCCGAAGGTCAGCGATATATCGACGAAGAACAAATCGCAGGGCCAGACCGAGATCATCTGGAAGACCAACGTACCGACCACATCATCGGTCGAGTACTACGGCGACAACATCGCCCCGAAAACGCAGGGCAACGCCACGCTCGTCACCGACCACGACATCCTTCTCTTCGGCCTGAACGACGACGCGAAGTACAAGTTCAAGATCCACGGATCCGACCAATTCGGCTATGAAGCAGTCTCGACCGAGCAGACGTTCACCACGCTGCAAGACACGACCCCGCCACAGATCTTCGGCGTCAAGTCGGAATCGAACAGCGTCGGTTCCGGGGAAACCTCTAAAGTCCAGATCGTCGTCTCATGGAAGACGAACGAGGCAGCGACCTCGAAGGTCGAGTATGGTGTCGGCATATCCGGCGTCGAGTTTAGTAGCGCGACCGACGAGAACCAAGAGCTCGTGCTCGATCACCTCATCGTCATCTCGGACCTCGCGCAGGCGAAGACCTACCACTTCCGAGTCGTCTCGCGTGATAAGGCGGGTAACCAGACCAAATCGAGCTCGAACACCGTCCTCACCAGCCAAAAGCAACAGTCGTTCCTTCAGCTCATCGTCGCGAACCTCCAGAACACCTTCTCCTGGCTCGGGAATATTGGTACACTAATAAAGAAATAGCACCATGTTCACGAAGAAATCAAAATCAAGGAAAGCCAGTTCCGAGACGCCATCAACGACGCCGGTGCTCGCGATGAAGAACGTCAATAAGACGTACCAGGTCGGAAAGAACGCGATTCCGGTCCTGAAGAACATCAACCTGACCATCATGCCAGGAGAGTTCTTGATCATCCTCGGCCCTTCAGGCTCCGGAAAATCGACGCTCCTCGACCACATCCTCGGTCTCGAGCAACCAACGTCCGGCGAGGTCTGGATGTGCGGTACGAAAATCACCGGTCTTTCACAAAACAAAATCGCGAAGCTCCGTTACCAGCACTTCGGCATCATCTTCCAACGTCCCGACTGGGTAAACTCGATCAACGTACTGAACAACGTCCAACTCCCGCTCGCCATCCACAACGTCAACAAGAAGGTCCGTCGGGAACGTGCGTGGGAGAAGCTCAAGGAGGTTGAGATGACGGATCACGCGCAGTACCCACCGAACCAGCTGTCTGGCGGTCAGCAACAAAAGGTTGCGCTCGCGCGCTCAATGGTCAACGATCCAGAGGTGTTCATCGCCGACGAACCGACCGGCAACCTCGACTCGGTGTCGGCGCTGAAGGTCATGGAGATCTTCAAGGAGCTCAATCAGGAACGCCATAAGACCATGATCATGGTCACCCATAACATCGAGTACGTACGCTACGGTTCACGAACGATTTACATTCGCGACGGTATGATTGTCGAAGGCGCATCAAGTATGTTACTGAACAAATAACTATGCGACTCGGATTTTCATTTTACCTATCGGCAGCGAACCTCCGGCAACGCAAACTTCGGAGCCTCCTTACGATCGGCGGGCTCGCGGTCGGCGTTTCGCTCATCACCTTCCTCATCTCGCTCGGGTTCGGCCTGCAGCAACTCGTGCGCAGTCAGGTCACCAACGTCGAGGCGTTAAGCGTGCTTGATGTCAGCCAAGGCGCAAGCAACCTGCTGAAGATCGATGACAAATCGGTCAAAAACTTTCAAAACATCAGCGGCGTCGTGATCGTTAGTCCCTCGATCAGCCTCTCCGGACAGATCACCAGAAAAGACCAGACGACCGACGTAGCCGTCTACGGCGTCACGCAGGAATATCTCGATCTCGAGGGCATGAAATTGGTGGCGGGTAGTAACTTTACCAATCAAGATGCGAAGGAGGCAATTGTCACGTCGACCGCGCTCAACCTCATCGGTCTCGAAGACAGTCCAACGACCGTCGGCCAGGACGTAACGTTGCGCGTCATGGTACCGACCACCGACACGACCGGGACCGTCGAACAAGTCAACCTCGTGCCCACGGACATACCGATGAAGGTACGCGGCATCATCAAGGACCCCGATCTGACCGTCGTCTACTTGCCGCTCAAGATACTCGAAGACCTCGGTTTCCCCGCGTCGTATACCGAAGCAAAGGTCAGGGTCGGCCAAACGACCGACAACAAGCAGTACAACGTCGCCAAGGTCAAAGTGGCCGACCAATCGCAGGTCCCCAGCGTACGGAAACAGATCGAGAAGATGGGCTATCAGGTAAGCTCGGTCGCCGACACGGTCGGCCAGATCGACAAGATCTTCCTCATCTTCGAGATCATCGTCGGCGGTTTCGGCGCAATTGCAATGTTCGTCGCCGCGATCGGCACCTTGAACACGCTCACGGTTTCCCTACTCGAACGGACCCGTGAAATCGGCCTCATGAAGGCGTTCGGTGCCACATCGACTGATATCTACCAGCTCTTCCTCTCCGAGGCCATGACGATGGGCTTGGTCGGAGGCGTTGTCGGCGTCGGGATCGGCGTCGGTGCGGGCTTGGGTGTCGATGCGGGACTCAAATACTTCGCCACGCGCCTCGGCGGCCAGGCAGTCAGCGTGTTCTACACGCCATGGCAGTTTGTGGCCCTCATGATGGCCATGATCGTCCTCATCAGCCTTGCGACCGGTTTCTACCCGGCGCGGCGAGCGGCAACTATCAACGTCCTCGAAGCGTTACGAAACGAGTAGTCTATGGCCATGAAAAAAGGACAACTCTACTTGAAGAAAAAACGGCGTTTCTTCGGCGGACTCCTTCAAGAAGCCGAGGCTACCGCGCCGAACGCATGGCTCGCCATTCATTGCTCATCGAAGGACCTTCTCAGCACCTACGAAAGCTCGGGACTGGTCGTATCGATCAACGGCGGTGGCAGCACCGACGCGGGTCATCCTGACGTGGACCAAGCGCGAGCCGTGGTCGCGGCAGTGATGGAACGCGGCGGCATCGTGTTGAGCGGCGGAAGGACCACGGGCGTCATGGCGGCATCGGCCGAAGCACCAAAAGGACGCGCGGTTGGCGTCATATTCCCAGAGTTGAGGTCTGAATCACAGGAGGGTCCGGTCGCGATCGTGAACTCCCCCACCTCGCGCACTGAGCTGCTCGCGACCTGCGCCCCGATCGTCATCGTGTTCCGCGGCGGCATTGGTACGTTCTCCGTGCTGCTTCGCGCCATGATCCACCAAAAGAACTTCCACTACCATCCGGAGCAACCTCCGCAACTCCTCTTCGTGAACGACTACTGGGTCGGCCTGCTGACGACCATGGTGAACATGGGCGCCGTACCAGCCGATTTCATCTCAGGTATCGTGTTCTTCCACGATGCGGCCGCCATCATCAAACGTATTCCTGCCGTCTAACCACTGCGATCATGAGCACTTCCTCAGCTCGACTGACTTCGTGCGCGCTCCTGTTCACCGCCACGCTCCTGTTCGTGACAGGGTGTGGCAAGGCCGCAACGAATACTAACAATAACAACTCGGCCACCACCAATCAACCTTCGAATACCAATGTCGCAAACGTCAATTCGAACACGCAACGAATCGTCACGGGGCAGGTCTTCGTAAAATCCTACGGTACACCAAGCGAATCATACGGCATCCTCCTTCCCGACGGCGAGGAGATCGGCACAAACACGTACGATTCAATGAAGGAAGAATTACGGCCCTACGTCGGTGACTCGATCACCGTAACGTTCTCGAGCGTCTGCAACCCACAGTACGCCTCGTGCTGCCGGACGGTCTTCAGTCTCTGCGGATTCGTAAAATCCTGGGTACCCGTGGAAAAAAAATAACAGCCGCGGCAACTCTCGCGACCACCTCGACAACCGACTGGCATTTCGCCAGTCGTTGTTAGTAGTCCTTTAGTTTCTTCATCGACCGGTTCGTCTGAATATACTATACTTGCAACGATGGGATTCCATTCAAACCGCCATCGCAGATCGCACTATTCCTCACTGTTTCAGATCCACAATTGTCGTACCGAAATAGCTATTTTTCCCAAAAAATGAAAATCAAAGATATTCAAAATGATGAGATGACATATATGGTCGAGAGGATCGAGCCATATTTTGCATCGTCAATTATTATCAGGGGGATGATAGATAAAAGTAACGTTAAGGAAATTCTTGGATGGAAGGCCGCGGTACGGTGGTTATATACTAATAACTATTTTTTTGTCATAACAAGCGACCAAAAAAAAGTTACTGAGGGACTTACGAAGAAATTCAACAAGCATGGGGATGTGTACACTGAAACAATATTTATTAAATGCTTTGAGCTAGGGAATCAACTTATCAACACCGCAAAATCAATAGAAGCCGCTTCTCGTAAAAAGAACTTGCTACCCAATGAGATGCGTGATTTGTTGAGTAGCTATGTGACCGCGGCCAGTAACTACATGATTTTTCAAAATTTAGTATTATTCGAAAATCCCATATCAGAATTAGCTCATGCCGTAGTTAAAAGATACGCCGACAAAAAAGAGCAGCCTGAACTCCTTGAGGTAATTTCCCAAGCCAACCGGCTTACCGAAGGAGAAAAAGAACAGGACGACCTTCTTCGGCTATGCATTTCAAAGGGAGGATTGAAAGAGGAAGAGCGGCACGCGCGAAAGTACGGCTGGCTCGCTCTCAGGTTCTTTGTAGGTGAACCATGGAGCGCTCATGACGTACATATTAGACGTTCTAATTTCAGCCCCGCCAATGCAGAACGTGATCTAAACATAAGAATTGAACACAGGAAGAAAGTTGAGAATAGAATTAAAAAAGCCATTAGTGATTTTAGTATAGAGGATAAGAAAATGGTTCGGATCACTAGAGATATGGTGTATCTTCGTACTCAAAGAACTGATTTCTTCCAAGAAGCATCCTACTACGTGCAAAGTTTAGTCAAGAGAATTGCCACACATCTCAAAGTACCTTACTACGATCTGCTTTTTTTGAGTGCGCAGGAAGTACTGCAAGCGCTGGAAGGCCAATTTGATGTTGGGGCCTGTATAGAAAAAAGGAAACGTGGGTTTGTTGTCTTCTTTGATTATGGGAAAGACCGTATTCTTGAGGGTGATGACGCAAAAGTATTTATTCGTCAAAGACCAATACTAAATCGCGAAGCTACGGGGTTACGACGGTTAACTGGCACCGTGGGGTATAAAGGTAAGGCCAGAGGAAGGGTTTGTATAATTAAAACCGCCCACGATAATTCTAAAGTGAAGCGGGGTGACATTATTGTCGCAATAATGACCACTGCAAACTTTATTCCGGCACTCGAAAAAGCATCAGCATTTATTACCGACGAAGGCGGAATAACCTGTCATGCGGCAATAATTGCCCGAGAAATGAAGAAACCGTGCGTAATCGGCACTAAAATCGCGACACATATATTAAAGGATGGAGACATGGTTGAGGTTAATGCCACTACTGGTGTAGTGAAAGTAGTAGAGAAAAAATCGTAAATCACCTATTCAAAAAAACACCGTCACAAGACGGTGTTTTCAATTGTTCTTCGTTAGTAATCCTTCAACTTCTTCATCGATCGGTGCGTCTGGATCTTCTCCAGCGCCTTCGCCTCGATCTGACGGATGCGCTCGCGGGTGACCCCGAACTCCTGGCCGACCTCTTCGAGCGTGTGTGCGACGCCATCGTGCAAACCGAACCGCATCTCGAGGATCTTCTGTTCGCGCGGGCTGAGCTCGCGGATGATGTCCTGCACTTGCTCGCGAAGGAGCTGCATCGCTGCGGCGCGGTCCGGGGTCATCGTCTTCACGTCCTCGATGAAGTCACCGAGCACTGAGTCCTCCTCGTCGCTGTCCCCGACGCTCGTTTCCAGGCTGACGGTATCCTGGCTGATCTTGATGATCTGACGGATCTTGTCGACGTCCTCGCTCATCTCCGCGGCAATCTCCTCAGGCAGCGGCTCACGGCCAAGGTCCTGGATGAGTTGACGCTCGACCTGTTGGAACTTGTTGATCGTCTCGACCATGTGCACCGGGATACGGATGGTGCGCGACTGGTCGGCGAGCGCGCGCGTAATCGCCTGACGGATCCACCACGTCGCGTACGTCGAGAACTTGTAGCCTTTGCGGTAATCGAACTTCTCGACCGCGCGGAACAGGCCGATATTCCCCTCCTGGATCAGGTCCAGCAGCGAGAGCGAACGACCGGTGAACTTCTTCGCGATAGACACGACGAGCCGCAAATTCGCCTCGACGAGCTTCTTCTGTGCCTCGATGTCGCCTTTATCCTTCCGCTTCGCGAGACTCACCTCTTCCTCGGTCGTCAGAAGTGCCACTTTGCCGATCTCACGCAAGTACATTTGGATCGAGTCGTTCGAGATGTCACCGAGATCGAAGTTACGGTCCTCACGGGCACGATGCTTCTTCTCCTTCTCGGTCTCATTTGCGGTCGTGTTGAGCTGTCCGACATGGATATCGAGCACGCCGCCGTTCGACTCGATCACCTTCGCACCATCGCGCTCGAAACGGTCAAGGAGCTGCTCGTACGCATTAATATACTCCTCAAGCTCGGGAAGCGCATACAATATCTCGGTTTCCGTCACAAATCCCCGGGCCCGCGCCTTCGAGATCAATTGATCGATCGACTCGTGTGGTGCTTCGACCACCTTCTTCTGTACGACGGAAACGCGCGCATGCAAAATCACTTTCGCCTTAGCCCTATGGGGAGCGCTCTTTTTCGAACCGCTTTTTTTCGACAGCTTCTT
>CAINXF010000012.1 GCA_903854795.1 Candidatus Kerfeldbacteria bacterium | reverse complement strand
GAGCCTTTAGCCTGGGTTCGAACCCCAGTAGCCACCCCAAAAGTGGTTGCCACCGTTCTGCGCTCAAGTTTGTACTGAGTCTGGCGGCTATGGGTCGAGGCGGAAACGAGCGACTGAACTGCTTCAGTCGCGACCGCCGACCTGCCCGCCGTACTTCGAAGGCAGGCGGGGACGGGTCGAGTCTTCTGCCGTGAGACAGGACGAGACCCCGGAGTAGTGGTAGCATCCCGCACCAGTCACTGCGTTCCGATGCGGGACAGGCGCCGGCCTGTGGAGCCTTTAGCCTGGGTTCGAACCCCAGTAGCCACCCCAGTAAAGCAATAATGGACAAGCAGCCTGACGATCGGTTATGTCTGATGTAAAAAAAATAGTTCAGACCGCATATTCTGGGATCGCCACCTCCGAGCGCCCGCTCCGTAGCGGGTCGTGTTCTTGTTCGAAAAAAAACATCTCAAAAGAGATCGGCTACACCGACGAACAACTTAATACGGTCGGCAGTGCAGATCTCGGTCTCGGGTGTGGTAATCCCACCGCTTTCGGCGCCATTCGGAAGGGTGATACAGTCATCGACCTCGGGAGCGGCGGTGGCATCGACTGCTTCCTCGCCGCCGAGAAGGTCGGGACGCGCGGCAAGGTCATCGGCATCGACTTCACGAAGGAAATGGTCGACCGTGCGCAGGCGCACGCGAAGGTGGGCGGCCACGACAACGTCACGTTCATCCTCGGCGACATCGAACAGCTCCCGATTGCTGACAGTTCCGCCGACATCATCATCTCCAACTGTGTGATTAACCTCGCGCCGGACAAGCACAAGGTGTTCGGCGAAGCTCGCCGCGTACTCAAGGCCGGTGGGCGCATGTACGTATCCGACATCGTCCTCCTCGCTCCGCTCACGTCCGCACAACGGAACGACAACGAGCTCATCGCCGGATGTGTCGCCGGCGCAATGCTTAAAGAAGAATACCTCACGCTCGTATGCGAGTCTGGCTTTACGGTGCGCGTGCTTTCGGAGAACAAGGACATCAGCAAGCGGCAGTACGATGGCATCCCTCTCGAGAGCCTCATGATCGTGGCGACGAAGTAGGTCTGTAACGACAACGACGGCTCGCCCTACGATTCAGTGGGGCGAGTCGTAACTATTTGTAATGATATTCAACTACGCGGTGTAGTAATCGGTGTAGTATTAACACATTTCCAATGACAAAAATACTTGAAAATCGTTTCATTATCGTGACCGGAGGTACCGGCACCCTTGGCACGGCCGTCGTGAAACTATTGCTTGAACGTGGCGCTACGGTTGCCACGACCTTTCGTGATCCGAACGAACAAACGAAACTAGTCTCAACACTCGGGGAGTCACTGACGCCGCAGCTGACGTTTTTCGAGACTGACGTGACGAACAGCGAAGCGGTTGCCATGCTCGTGCAAGACGTGTTCAAAAAACATGGCAAAATCGACGGTCTCGCGAACCTCGTCGGCACGTGGGCTTCGGCACCGTTCCTCGAAATGACCCCTGAACAGTGGCGCAACATGTTCGCGACGAACCTGACGACGGCATTCATCATGACCCACGCGGTCTTGCCGCACATGGTCCACGCCGGCTTCGGTAGGATCGTCGCCATCGGTGCCCAAGCTGCCGAACAGGCCGCACCGAACGCGGCACACTACAACGCCTCGAAAATCGCGCTCATGACGCTCATGGAAACCGTGGCACACGAAATGAAGAGCCTCGACATCACCGCGAACTCCGTCATGCCGACTTCGATTACCGCGATACGCGGCAAAGGCGTGACGCCCGAGGAGATTGCCGAACTCATTGCCTACCTTATGTCCCCCGAGTCGAGCGGTACCTCCGGCGCGCGAATACCCGTCTTCGGTCGCGGGTAGACCACCTTGTGAGAGCCGTTCGTATATAGGTATACTGTCGGCATGGATTACACCGACGGCACCCAGCGCGCCTACGACATTATCGCCGAAGAGTACGCCCAAGACCACGCCAACGACACCTGGGACAACGACTATCTTGAGCTGTTCTCATCGTTGCTACCACCGGCGGCCGACGTGCTCGATCTCGGCTGCGGCCCTGGCGTCGAGATCAAGCGATTACGGATCCGCGGGTTCCATGTCCATGGTCTCGACATCTCCGCACGTATCCTGGCGGTCGCGAAACGACTCAATCCAGACTCTCCGTTCACACGTGGCGACATGCGGAAACTCCCATTCGGCGACGGTACCTTCAATGGCGTGTTCGCGAAGGCATCGCTGCTCCACATCTCGAAAGGCGATGCGACCGCTGTCCTCAACGAAACGCGACGAGTCCTTGTCCCCTCAGGGATCTTCCACGTCGCCGTACCACACAAGCGCCCGGGCCAAAAAGACGGCACCACGACCGAGAACGTCGGGGGATTGCCGTTCACCCGCTTCTTCTCGTACTGGACCGCACACGAACTAAAGGAACACCTGACGAATGCCGGCTTCACCGTGACCCAATCGACCGAGACCGACGATGCCTTAAATTCCACAACGTGGATCAAGGTCATCGCATCACGCGCGAAGTAATTTCTTCTCCCATGCCCGTCACATTGACCAACGGCCTGTTTTTTGGTATACTTCACTCACATTAAATAGAAAAATATATGAAAAAACTTGTTGTCGTTTCCCTCGTCACGGTTTTCGCCGTGTTATTTGCCTATCATCCTGTCCACGCGTTAGGAGTGTGCACTGGAAAGTTGATCCCGATAAAGGTGATCGCCCGCGACGCGAACGGCAACTTGCTCAGCGGCATCAACTACACCGTCTACCACCAGCTGAAAAATCCAGATGGCGGGCCGTACTTCGGAACCTCGATTGGAGGAGGAAAGACCGATGCCGGCGGACAGAGCACCGCATGCGTCACGGAACCGACCGATGACCAGTATGCCGTGAAAGCCTACGAGTCGAACGCGAGCTACGGGTTCTTCACAATGTGGAACGACAGTATTTTGGTCGACGGATCGACCTACCTGCATACTGCCGAGTTTCATATGAGCAGCATGAACGTCGTACTTCGTGATGCCACAGGGAACGTTATCAAGGACGCGGGATTCGACGTCTACGTCCAGAGCTTCGATATCAACAATCAACCAATCGTCGACGAGACGTCGTTGAACAAGGAGGAACTCGTCGTCTCGAACCTGAGCACCGGCGCCTATGGTTCACACAACACCTTCCTTGCGCCAGGAAACTACGTGGTACGCATCTACGCGACCGGCGGTAAATCGTACTTCTACATCTGGAACCAGGTTATCACCGCACAAGCCATCACCACGCTCGACTACCAGTTGAGCACGCTCCGCGTCATACTCGAGGACGGTTACGGTTCGCTCGTGAAGAATCAAGGGTTCACGATCTACGCCCAGGCCCAGGACATCCGCGGTAAATCGATCCTTGGATCGCTCGTCGCAAGCAGCATGACAACCGGTACGACCGGATTCGAGGACGCCTACATCCCCGCAGGCAACTACGCGCTTAAGATCAACGGCACCATTTCCGGCGACTTCTACTACAAGTGGACGGTCGGCATCACCGATCAGGAGATGACGACTGCGACCTACCGCATGAGCGGCTTCCGCATCATTATCAACGACACCGGCAACAACCTCGTGCGTAACGCGAAGATCAGCATCGGATCGCAGCGTCTTGATGCGCTCGGCAAACCGATCCTGAACAAGGTCATCCTGAACAACGTATCGACCGGCGATGCGGGCTACCTCGACGTCTATCTTTCGCCGGGCACCTACGTCCTGATCTACGGTGATAAGCGCATGTACCAGCTCGATGCGAACGAGAACCAGTTCACGAAGATCGAATGGCCGAAGCAGGTCACGCTCACGCCGCAATCGGAAGTCAAGCTCACCAATCCGTACGGCAACGTGAACCTCACGTTGCGCTCACGAACCGCCGCGAAGGTCTTGCTCTCGAAGTACAAAGTGTCGCTCTCGAAGACCTACGCCGTCCAGGCGACCACGATCAAGAAGGCGTACACGGTGACGTTCACCTACACCGACGCGACGCTCGTCAAGAATAAGACCAAGGCGGACAAGGTGAAGATCGCGTTCTACAACACCGCGACCAACAAGTGGTCATACGTCGGCACAAACACCGCCTCGAAACACCGGGCGAAGGTAACGCAGAGCGGTCAGGGCTACCTCGTGCTCGTCGCAGTGAAATAGCATTATCACTTCGATAGTTCCCACACCCGCCGACTATCG
>CAINXF010000011.1 GCA_903854795.1 Candidatus Kerfeldbacteria bacterium | reverse complement strand
TCTTTACCAGAGAACACCTGCTTCTCTGCGGTGTGGATGTCAATCGAGATGTGGTCGAGCATCGGGTACAGCGAGACGACGAGTCGGTCGATCATCTCATGTAGAAGGCCACAACTTGAGCTCCCGAGATCGGCCCGCGTGGCCTCGTCGTTAGAGAATTTTCGGAATAACTCGGCGAGCGGGGGGAGCTGTTCTTCGCACACGGTCACCACGAAATCGGGACCAACAAAGAAGTCGATCTCGCCTGCGTCGATCTCCCTGGTCTTCCGGTTGTAGACGGGGATCATGAACACCAAAAAGGCGTAATCACCGTATCGTTCGACCTTCGGACGCTGCCCTTTTTTCTTGCAATCGGCTATGTCCAGAGGGTGAAAGTGGAACTCCTCGCCGAGTTGCACAAGTTCCGCCTCGGTAGGACGTTGCAGATCTATCCATCGGACGGCAGCACTTCGAACGTCGGTTCGTGCCATAGTGTTTGTTTTTACGGACTGATGATGTTTGTTTCATTAGTATTGTAGCACGTTTTTATGCTTTTGGCAAGTGATTGAGGCAAAGAGAAAAGGGCGTCGGATCGTGTTGATGATCCTAGCCCTTCTCTCGCTTGTGAAGCGGTGCTTCTTGAAGCGAGATTCTACAGAGCGATGCTTATGGCCTGAATGACTGACAGGCAGGTCCGCGCGAAGCGTACTCATGTACTTCCAGTAGGACCTGGAAGCCGACCACCGAAGTGATCGTACCGGCGCCGGCGTCTGGCATGATCTGCGCAGGATTCGCTCCGCCTGAGAACATCCAGCGGAAGTCGTATCCTTGCCAGGTGCCCGCGGGAAGCAGCAACATGGTAGCGCCGCACCTCGGGACCATGTAGGTCATGAGGCGCACGTTCTGGCGGTTCGTGCGAGGCGCGGGTGCTGCGTACACGTAGGACTCGGTGTCCCACGCGTTGTCCGTGTAGACGAAGCACGGACCGAGCGTCTGATTGACGGCGAACTTAGGGATGGTGACGTGCGTGTATCCGCCCATGTCCTGGCGGACGTAGACGCGATAGTTGTCGTAGTCATCCATCTCGACCTTCGTGGAGAGGATGAAACCCGCGTCGGCCACCAGTCGGTCCCCGTCGCGGACGATCGGAATCAGTGCCATGGCGCCGTTCACTTCAGTGAACACGACACCTCGACACATCGTCCGCTCCATGTTGGACACATGGTGCACGCCGTTCACCGCGTATACCGACGGGTACCGATCGGGAATGATGGTCGACCGGTTCGGCCAGTAATACAGCGCGTTGGCCGGATGGCGGAGGAACGTGCCGGCGCCGCACCCTTGCAGCAGTAGGGCAAGAAAAATCATGACAACGATCGAGATACCACGCTTGAAGTTCATCTGGTTCTCCTTCATGTGCGTCGGCCCGAAGCGTGCAGGCGACGCGTGAGAGTTCACGAGGACGGGAGTGAAACATGCCATCATAGCAGAAACACAGAAAAAGTCAAGGGCACATAAGTGGATACATTGAATTCGGACCTAATTTATGCTATAATTCAATTGTTCGAAATACCGCATGATCGAGCAATG
The DNA here is from genome assembly GCA_903854795.1 of Candidatus Kerfeldbacteria bacterium. Taxonomy (GTDB): domain Bacteria; phylum Patescibacteriota; class Patescibacteriia; order SBBC01; family SBBC01; genus CAINXF01. Next base: position 1,780 of record CAINXF010000011.1, on the reverse strand, counting down.
GCAAACATTCCAATAAATACGAAAAATCGAGAGCAGTCACCGGGCGACGTCGAATCGCAGGAGTTGTCGCAACGAGAAGGCGAACAGCGCGTTCCTGGCCGCATAGAAGGTGAACCCTCGCGCGAATCCGAGTTGAAGAAACTGGAACGCGAAATACTTGAAGCTGAACCCGAGTCGCCCGCGCAGGAGCAGCCGTCAGGGGTGGCGCCCGTGCAACCGCAGACTATAAGCGTGAAGGATCCGTTGACCTCGGAGATCGAGAACATCATGAGCGAGGACCTGGCGCCGATGTATGCGAAACTTTCACCGGAGCAAAAAGTGGTGTTTAAGAAGGAAGGTGAACGCGCCGCCGAGCAAATTCGAGTTATGCTCGAACAAGTGAAGGTGAAAGCGAAGTCGGTTATCGAGCTCATACGTCGCTGGCTTCGATTGATCCCCGGTGTCAACAAGTTCTTTCTCGAACAGGAGGCGAAGATCAAGGCCGATAAGATGCTCGCGCTCCACGAAAAAATTCATCGCCAGTAGTATGCCCATCTCTCTCGTCACCATCGATTCGGGCGCGGTCGCATCCTCGGGGTCGAGTGTTATGTGGCTGCTGTGGGTGCTCGGCGCGGTCGCGGTGACCGTCGTCGCGGTCACGATTGTGCAAATGGTACTCCGCAGGAAATCGAGGATGTCGGCGAGCTTGCACAACGTGACGTTGCTCGTCATGGTGCCGAAGGAGCTCTCGGAACGTGAACAGCAACAGCAGCGCTCATCCGATCCAAAGGAAGCGATCGGTGCGATCGAAACGTTCATGCTCAATCTCGGTGGTATTCCCGCATCGCGTCACCCGAACGTGCTGAAGAACGCATGGGACAATTTCTGGTACGGTCATCACGACGAGCTGACGTTTGAAATCATCGCCGACAAAGGCTTGGTGAAGTTCTTCGTTACGACGCCGAAGTACCGTCAGCAGCTCGTCGAGCTCCAGCTGCACGCACAGTACCCGAAGGCGCACATCGAGACCGTGAAGGACTACAACATCTTTTCGCCGGACGGAACGATCATGGGTGGGTACCTCTGTCTCACGAAGCGCAGTATGTTTCCGATCCGTACCTATAAGAAGCTCGACTCCGATCCGTTGAACGCGCTCACGAACGTGTTATCGAAGATTGACGAACGTGAAGGTGCTGCCATCCAGCTCGTGGTTCGCCCAGCGCATAAGGGTTGGCAGCGGCATGGTCAGCACGTGGCCGACAAGCTACAGCACGGCAAGAAGATGAACGAAGCGCTCGGCACGTCCGGACTTGGTGGGTACCTACGGAGCACCGCCCGGGTCGCGACGAGCAGCATGAAGTCGTCGGATCCCGCGAAGGACCAGCGCTACACGCCACCGTACCTCACGCCGATGGCCCAGGAGCTCGTGAAGTCCCTTGAGGAAAAGTCGAGCAAACCGGGGTTCGAGGTGAACATCAGGATCGTCGCTGCATCGCCGGACGCACAGCGCGCGCGGATGAACCTCATCAACCTGACGAACGCGTTCATGCAATTCAAGGGACAGGAATCAGAGAACGGATTCGTGCGTCGCCGGTTGCTGCGCAAAGGTGCGTTCATCAGAAGTTTTATCTATCGGCACTTCAGCTCACGACATAAGTTCATTCTGAATAGTGAGGAACTCACCTCGCTCTGGCATCTGCCGTTGCCGACGACCGAGACGCCGAATATCCTCTGGCTACAATCGCGCAAGGCGCCGGCGCCAGTGAACGTGCCGACCGAGGGAATCACGCTCGGTGTGAAC
>CAINXF010000010.1 GCA_903854795.1 Candidatus Kerfeldbacteria bacterium | reverse complement strand
TCGGCTATCCGGGCGGCCCGATCATCGGTATGCACGCGACAAAAGGCGATCCGCGTGCGTTCGATCTGCCGCGGCCGATGTTGAAATACAAAAACCTCGATTTCAGTTTCTCGGGTCTGAAGACAGCAGTCAGATACCTCGTTGATGGACATCCCCTCCTTAGTAAGGAGGGGAAACCCCGCCAACGGCGGGCAGGGGTGGTGGACGACCTCTGTGCATCGCTACAGCGCGCGATCACTGACGTCCTCGTCGAAAAAACGATACGCGCGGCACACCAATATCGTCCAAAGGAAATCTTACTAGCAGGCGGTGTCGCCGCGAACAAAGAACTGCGGTCACGGCTTTCAAGGGAAACTATGAAACTGCCCTGGCATCCGACGTACCATCAACCGCAGATCGAACTCTGCATGGACAACGCCGGCATGATCGGGCTTGCAGCCGCGTACATTCCAGTAACGTCAACGAAGAACACTTGGCGCACGACCGATATCACACCACGACTTTCCATATAATGCCGATGTTTGATTGAAAAATCTTGATTGCGGCTACTATACCATGATCAGGTAAGCGCCATTATTCCTTGACTTTTCGACGATTTGGGAATAACCTCAATTCAGCGCGCTGACCCCGGATTCATGTCACCGGGCGAGCACCGGAAAGAACGGCCTAACAGCCTAGTAGACTCCACGACAATCAACGAGCGGGCGCCCACACGGCGTCAATCCAGGTGGTACCACCCTCACGGGTCCTGATCTCATCAGTGATCCTATGTTGTCTATGAACACCCTCTCGAAAACCTACGAACCGACCTCGACCGAAGCGCCGATCTACAAGAAGTGGGAACGGTCCGGCTATTTCGATCCGGACAAGTTGCCGAACGCGAAGCAGAGGAAGCCATACTCGATCGCCATGCCGCCGGTCAACGTCACGGGCGAGCTGCACGTCGGCCACGCGCTGTTCCTGACGACGCAGGACATCCTCATCCGCTGGAAACGTATGAGCGGTTTCGCCACGCTCTGGACGCCGGGCACGGACCACGCTGGCATCGCAACGCAGATCCTCGTCGAACGCGCGCTCCGCGAGAACGGCATCTCGCGCCACCAGATCGGCCGAACGAAGTTCCTTGAGCATGTCTGGACGTGGAAGGAAAAATACGGCGAACGCATCGCCGAACAAGTACGGCGCGTGGGCGCGTCGTGCGATTGGAGCCGCGAGCACTTCACGATGGATCCAACGCTGACCACCGCCGTCCAAACGGCGTTCATGAAGTTATACAAGGATGGACTCATCTATCGCGGTGAACGCGTGATCCATTGGTGCGTCGATGACCAGACCGGTATCTCCGACCTCGAAGTCGATTACCACGAGGAACCAGGCACGCTCTGGCACCTCCGCTATCCCATCGTCGACGAGCAGAACTTCATCATGGTCGCGACGACGCGGCCGGAGACCATGCTCGGTGACACGGCAGTTGCGGTCACTCCAAAAGACGAGCGATACCAGGGCC
>CAINXF010000009.1 GCA_903854795.1 Candidatus Kerfeldbacteria bacterium | reverse complement strand
GGCGCGATCAGACCTAAGGTTAAAAAATATCACGGAATCGTCGGAGCTGATGCGATGCTTCGAAGCAGGACCGATTATGATCGGCTCGATGAACTCGTCGGTCTTACCCTGCTCGTACGATTCGAGTATGGCGTGCTCGGCTGTTGCCGCTTTCTTCCCGATACCCGAAACGAGCGCGTTATATGACCGCGCGATCCTCGGCCACACCTTCTTACGGTCCATGGCGTAGAGCCGCCCGATTACCGTCCCGACCCGCTCGTTCGGCCGTAGCTGTCGCTCGAGCGCGCGCAGCAAATGAACCGCCTCATGCGGTGGAGAATCGCGACCGTCAGTGAACAAATGCAACACGACGGATTTTACGTGGTGTTCCCGGGCGATCGCGAGCAACGCGAGCAAATGATCCGTGTCAGCATGACCGCTCTGTTTCCCGGTCAGCAACCCCATGAGATGTAATTGCGAATGGTACTTCTGCACATGACGGATCGCCGCCGTAAACGCCGCGTTTTTGAAGAATCGGCCTTCGTTGATGCTCCTCGAAATACGGACCGCGTCTTGCTCGACGATCCTGCCCGCGCCGATATTCATATGGCCCGCTTCGGAGTTCCCCTCCTGGTTCTTTGGCAGTCCTACGTCGCTGCCGGACGCCTTAAGCGACGTCCAAGGATACCGCTTGAACAGGCCGTCCATGACCGGCGTCTTGGCGGAGGTGATGGCGTTACCCGCCCCGGCCGGGGCAAGTCCCCAACCGTCGAATATGACGAACACCAGCGGAACTTTCGCAAGCGCCTTCATGCACCGACCTCCCGCGCGATCTCGAGCAGACGATTATACTTCGCCAGACGCTCTTCCCTCGTGAGCGATCCCGCCTTGAGATACGGGCTCCCCACGGCGACCGCGAGGTCCGCGATGAAGTCGTCGTTCGTTTCGCCTGACCTATGCGACACGACGCAGGCATATTTCGCCTTACGTGCGGTGGCGATGGTGTCGATCGTCTCCGTGAGCGTGCCCACTTGATTCGGCTTGATGAGGATCGCGTTGGCGGCCCTCTCATGGACTCCCTGCAAGAGACGCTCCTTTTGCGTGACGAAGAAATCGTCACCGATGAGCAATACCTTCTTGCCAAGCGCTGCGGTCAGCTTCTTCCATAGCTCATGGTCGTCTTCGGCGCACCCGTCCTCGATGGTGCGCAGGTGGTACTGCTTCACGAGCGACGCGTAAAACTTCACCAGATCCTCGCCGCGATATTCTTTCTGTTCCGGCTTCAGCACGTACACGCCACGATCGGCATCATAGAATTCACTTGAAGCCGCGTCGATTCCTATCGAGATGTCCTTGCCGAGCTTCAGTTGCGACGACTCGATCGCTTCGGCGATCAGCTTCAACCCTTCCTCATTCGACGCGAGCATAGGCGCAAATCCACCCTCGTCACCGACCGTGGTCCGCTCCTTGCGCTCGACGAGCATCTTTTTCAGTGCGTGAATGACGATCCACGCGCGCTCGATCTGCCGTGCGAACGTCGTGCCCTCCGGCAGCACAAGGAACTCCTGGAACGATACGTTATTGTCGGCATGTCGGCCGCCGTTGAGGATGTTGCACATCGGCTTTGGGAACACACGAGGCTCAGGCAGCGAGAAATGATCACGGAGGTACCGGTACAACGGCTTCTTTTCCACGAGGCTCCCCGCACGCGCACACGCCAGCGAAACGCCGAGCAACGCGTTGGCGCCGAGCTTCGAGCGATCGGACGACCCGTCGAGGTCGATCATCCGCCGGTCGATCAGCTCCTGGTCGGTCACGTCCATGCCATTGAGCGCATCGCTGATCGTCGTTTCAACCATGCGAACGGCGTTCAGCTCGCCCTTCCCGCCGAACCTCGTACCACCATCACGGAGCTCATGCGCCTCGTGAACGCCGGTCGACGCACCCGCAGGAACCGCGGCGCTCGCGCGTTCGCCATTCGACAACTCCACCCACGCTTTCAACGTCGGGTCCCCACGCGAATCAAGTATTTCCTCTGCGCCGGTTCGGGTGATGGTGACGCGGTTCATCGGTAGTCCCTCACGAGCTCAACGCCGGGTAGATGCTTCCCCTCGAGAAACTCGATCATGGCGCCGCCGCCGGTCGACACGAAATCGACCTTCTTCAAGGCATGCACGCGCTCAAGCGCATCGACCGTTTCCCCACCGCCGACCACGGTATATGCGCGTGACCTACCGACGACCTTCGCGATCTGGGTGGTGCCGCGATCGAACGGACGCTGCTCGAACTTTCCCATGGGACCGTTCCATACGATGGTCTTCGCGCTTTTAATTATTCGCGCGAATAGTTCGACCGTATCAGGGCCGATGTCGAGTATCGATTCACGATGCTGTACGCCACCGACCGCACGAACGTGCGGCTTTGATCCCGGTGCGGACACCATGACATCGACCGGGATGTGCAGCGACGTATCGGTCAAGTTCAGCACGCGCACCAACCTGATCATGTCCGGCTCGTTCAACGAAGCGCCGATCTGCATGCCCTTCGCCTTCAATATCGTGTTGGCGAGTGCACCGCCCAATAGCAGCGCGTCTGCACGCTTCAAGATCGAGCCGATCAGAGTGATCTTCGTCGAGATCTTTGCACCGCCGAGGATGATGACGAGCGGACGTTTCGGATGTTCCAGCACTTTCGAGAGTACGGTGACCTCCTCCTCAAACCTGAAGCCTGCGTACGACGGAAGGTAACGCCCGACACCGACGACCGAGGCGTGCTTGCGGTGCGCCGTGCCGAAACATTCCAGTACAAATATATCGGCGAGCAACGATAACGCGTGCGAGAACGATGCGTCGTCCTTCTCCTCGCCAGGATTGAACCGAACATTTTCAAGCAACAATACCTCACCGTTCTTGAGCGCTGCCGAGGCGGTTTCCGCCTTTGGTCCCACCGATTGGTCGACGAATTGTACAGGTGTCCGCAACGCACTCGAGAGCGGCCGCGTGAGCGTCTTTGTGCTCATCGCTTTCACGACCTTGCCGTCAGGCCTTCCGAGGTGTGTCGCGATAACTACACGTGCGCCATGCGACCGTAACCATGCGATCGTCGGCACGACCGCTTTCAAACGGGAATCATCAGTAATCCTTCCGCTGGCGTTTCGTGCGACGTTCAGCTCGGCACGTACCAACACGCGTTTCCCCCGCACCGAAACCGAACGTATTGAACGGAGTTTCATACGGCTCCAGTATACCATGATTTCCGGAACACGTCAGCGTGAAACAGGCCGAAAATCGTACACATTGATCGAGTGGCCGAGGACCGCCGTTGGCGTCACCGATTTCAACCATTCATAGTGGTACGCTGGGTAGTACAGCTGCGAAACACCGATGGCTACGACGCCGAAGTATGGTACGTTAGCACGATCCTGATCCG
>CAINXF010000008.1 GCA_903854795.1 Candidatus Kerfeldbacteria bacterium | reverse complement strand
TGATGTAGAGGTCATAGAATTTGGCTAATCTTTTGGTTGGATTCGATTTTCAACAGGTTGTCCACGCAAAATCGAACATAGACACAGTATAATGGCCTTTCTATCGTGTGTCAAGGTTAGCCACCGCCCTTACCTTCGGCCCGATCAACCTATGTCATTCGACGATCAGTAGCAGGTCTCTCCCAGTGGCACACCGTCAAACATCCTCCAACATGACAATGTCACTGGAATGGTGGAAGAACAGGTACCGAATGTAGATGCAGAGGATTCGGCGATGCATTCTCCCTGACATTGAGAGGTATGCAGACAACGCTTTCCGGAGTCCGAAGCAGTGAGTACGCATGATCTGTAACCCTTAGTTACGTTGCCCCACTCTTTCCATGTTCCCTTTTGAGACACACAGTCGGTCTCGGTCGTAGGGATTTGTGGTTTTAGGACGGTCACGGAAGCATTTGTGTTTTGTACGACAATGGAATTAGTGTTCTGGTTGGAAGCATTCGAGATGGTAGGCGACGGTCTTGCGACGAAGAAAATCGAGATCGCCAGAAGAGCTGCGATGAGTATGATGACGAAGATAGAGAGCTTGTTCATTGCGTGTGTTGGTAACATGTTAATCATACTCTAATATTATTTCAGTACAAGATTAACGCACATGACCAAATATACGTTGTAGTGTAAACTTCATGCATGTCCCTTATAAAGCTTTCGCACATCTCGAAGACCTTCAAATTGGACACCGTCGACGTCAACGCGGTCGTCGATGTGTCGCTCGCGGTGGAACGCGGTGAGTTCGTCGCGATCATGGGACACTCCGGATCCGGTAAATCGACGCTGATGAACATCGTCGGGCTTCTGGATCGTCCGACGAGCGGCGAATATCGTCTCGATGGCAACGTCGTATCGACGTCGATGAGCGACGGCGCACAGGCGAAACTGCGGAGCGGGTTCATCGGGTTCGTGTTCCAGAACTTCAACCTGTTGCCGAACATGACGACGCTCGGGAATGTGGCTCTGCCCGCGATGTATGCAAAAGGAACTCCCACTACCCCCGACCCCTCCTCGGGCAGGAGGGGAGGCGCGAACGACCGTGCGAAGAAGTTGCTCGAACAGGTCGGTCTCTCGCATCGTTTGAAGTCGCGTCCGAACCAACTGTCGGGCGGCGAACGTCAGCGCGTCGCGATCGCACGTGCGCTCATGAACGAGCCCAAGGTGCTCCTCGCGGACGAACCGACCGGTAACCTCGATACGAAGAGCGGTCAGGAGATTATGACGATCCTCGAAGGGCTCAACAAGGCGGGCATGACGATCCTGCTCGTGACGCACAACGACGAGCTTGCGGAGCGGACGCACCGGACCGTGCGGATGAAGGACGGGAGGATCATCGTATGATACTGCAAGTCATCAAGGCCGCGCTCACGTCGCTCTGGACGAAGAAGACCAGGTCCGTGTTGACGATGCTCGGCGTCATCATCGGCGTCGCGCAGATCATCGCGCTCATCGGACTCGGCAACGGCATCAAGAAGGACGTCGGTAGCGAGGTGTCACAGCTCGGGACGAACATCCTCTTCGTGCTCCCGGGAAAGTTGCAGACCGCGAGCGGAAGCTTCAATCCCGGGGCGTCCGTCGGTGCCTCGACGCTGACCGAGGCCGACGTCGCCGCGATCAAGACGTTGCCGGACATCACCGGCGTCACGGCGATCGGTCTGATGGCCGCGCTTCCCACGGCGGGGACCAACCAGGCGTCCGGCGCCATGGTGTTTGCGGCTGAACCGAACTTCCTTTCGTTCATGAGCATGTACAAGATCGTCGACGGCAGGTTCTTCACGACTACGGAGAGCGACGCCGCCGACAAGGTCATCGTGCTCGGTAAGGAGGCGGTCGGTCAGTTGTTCCCCGGCGTCGCGACAAAGGACGTCATCGGAAAGACGG
>CAINXF010000007.1 GCA_903854795.1 Candidatus Kerfeldbacteria bacterium | reverse complement strand
GACGTAGCGCGTGGACTTCTCCTGGTACGACGCAATGCGGTTGTCCTCGAGCACCTTCGACGCAAGGATCGACACGTTCTCCACGGCGATCGCGACGACGGCCATGTCGGCGACCGACGCATCGCCGTACCCGAGCACCCATTTCTCATGGAACTCGGCCGACTTCTCCTCAGTAAGCTCGTCGATCGTCTCCTTGATCGACTTCGACGATCGAGAATACTTCGCCATGGCCACGGCCAACACCTCGGGAGGCAGGCCGACGATCGAGAATATCTCACGAGCTCGAAGTGTCATATGAGAATAGATTACACTGTTTTTGCAATGACTTCCATGACGCGTCTGTGCACCTCTGTTTTTTGCAGAATCACGTCATGCTCGACACATTCGACGATCCGAATCGTCCTGTCGAACCGTGGGAGTTCACGATATGCCGCAAGCACGCGGTGCTGAAGTGATAAATCACGTTCGTACTGATCGCGTTTCTTGCCCTTGAGGTAAGCCCGTTCTTTTTTCTTCAATATCAACTTTTGTGCGACCTTCGGATCGACGGCAAGCACGATCGTGACGTCCGGTTTTGGAATGCCAAAGAAATCGAACTCGAAATGAGCATCCCAGGTCCAATATTTTGTTCTTCCGACTGCGGTAACCAGTTGCGCTCCACCAAACGCCCAGTTCGAGGCGATGTAGCGATCAGCGATTACAATGTCACCTTGTCCGAGCCAATCACTGATCTTCTTCTTCGCGGCGGCGCGGTCCACGGCATACAGGACGGCGGCGCGATAGATGCCGAACTCCTTCGACGTTCCATACGCACCGGTCAGGAACGCATCGACCGGAGCTGCAGATGGCGCACCGTGCTGCGGGAATGCGATCACGCGGACGCGTTTTCCCTGCTTCCGTAACGCACGTGCAAGAAACGCGGCCTGGGTCGCCTTGCCCGAGCCGTCAGTGCCCTCGATCGCGATGAAGCGTCCCCGACGCATATGCTACTTTGAAAACCGCCTGATGGCGGCGTCGACCTGTTCAAATAGCGCGCGTTTCGTTCCCGTGTTCTCGATACGGACGTCCGCGTGGCGTCCAACCGCGGGTATTTCCACTTCCGATGGTAACGTCTGCTCGACCTTGATGTAGCGTCTCAAAGTGAACTGATCGTCGAGCCGGACATTGCTACGGCGCAACTTCGCCCGTTGCCATCGCAACTCGACGGGCGCCGTGATGTAGATGAGCTTCGCATGGGGAAACTTTCGGAATTCCTTGAGTTCGGCACTCTTTCGGATGCCTTCGAGCACGACGACACGTGCCTTTGCCGTGGCCGCACGAAGCATCAAGGAACGAACAAGTACACCGCCGCCGAACGTCGCCCGGAGGCTCTCCGCCATCTTCATCTGGTTGACACGATCACGGATGTCGACACCGAGCGCGATAAGCAGCTCGTTGATCAGGTCGGAAAAACGGAACGCGACGTAGCCACGCCGTTTCCCGAGATGTTCAAAGACGATGGATTTACCGCTGCTCTTCTCCCCGACGATGCCAATGATCAGCGGTGGGCGCATGTTACTCGAAGTTCTTATGGATCTTCGAGGCTTGCGGCTCGGTGTCGCCGAAGTACTTATGATTCTTCGCGCTGTATGGCACTTCGGCCTTTGAGGACAACGCGTGGTACGACATCTGCGCGATCGGCATCTTGTAGTAGAGCTTCACCGGCAAGGGCGAGATGTTCGAGAGCTCAAGCGTCGGGTGGAGCGTGTTGCCCGGGTCGATGTAACCGGCGGTCGCGTGAATGATGATGCCGATGCGACCGAGGCTGCTCTTGCCCTCGAGGCGGCCGACGATGTCATCGGAAAAGCCGGTCTTCTCGACAGTGACGCCGAGCGCGAACTCGTTCGGGTGGAGGATGAACGGTTCAATGTCGTTGATCTCGATCCGGCGCATGAGGCCGGCCACCGGCTTCTTCACGTCGATCTCGGTAAACCGCGTCGTATCGAACACGAGGAACACCTTGCCGAGATGCAGGTCGACCGATGCCGGCTGGATCGCGTCAGGATACAGCGGATCGATCGTGATGCGCTTTTCTGCGAGCGCCTTCTTGATGTCGCGGTCCGATAGTATCATGGGCGTATCGTTAGTTACTTCGCGCGTGCCGAGGACGGATCGAGCTTAATTGCGGGTCCCATCGTCGTGGCAACGACCATGCCCTGGAGGTAAATACCTTTCGACTCCGACGGCTTCGCCTTCAATACCGCTTCGAGGATGGTCGTGATGTTGTCGACCAGCTTTTGGTCATCGAACGACACCTTGCCCACGATGAGGTGGAGGTTGCCGGTCTTATCGCTACGGAACGCGATCTTGCCGCCCTTGAGTTCCTTCACGACCACGGCCGGGTTCGGGCTGATCGTCTCGTTCTTCGGGTTCGGCATGAGACCGCGCGTACCAAGCAACTTCGCGATCGGCGCGAGCACGCGCATCATTTCAGGGGTAGCAACGGCGATGTCAAAATCGGTCGCTTCCTTCTCCTTGATGGTCTTCACGAGGTCCTCACCACCCACGACGTCGGCTCCGGCGGCCTTTGCCTCATCGGCGGCCTTGCCGTTCGCAAACACCGCGATACGGAGCTTCTTGCCGGTTCCATGGGGCAACTTCACCGTGCCACGGACCATCTGGTCAGCCTTCGCGGCGTCGATACCGAGCCTGAAATGGACCTCAACCGACGCGTCAAACTTGACCGTCGAGGTCTTCTTCGCGAGCGCGACGGCCTCGGTGACCGGGTAGCTCTTCGCCGCATCGATTGCGTCCGATGCCGCGCGATATCGTTTACTATGGTTCATACAATTTCCTTTCGTGGTACGAGCCCCCGACTACCCCCAGATCAAGTCCGGGGTTCGTCGGACAAGCGCGTCTTAGGACGGCTTGCCTGCCATAGCCCTTCCGGGCGTAGGCATGGTCCCACAAATAAATAAGCGAGATTAGATGACTGCCGCAGGAGGAGGCGTCGACGCCTCAGACGAGGTTTCACGGCGAATCCTGAAAAAGTGGTACACGAACACCGGTGCCATGACCAGCAGGAGTGGCAGGAGGTACGCGAGATCGGTTTGGGTCGACGAGGTCTGTATGGGGTTCGTCGTGTTCTTTTGCCACGTCGCGTAGTCGGTCTTCCATTGCTTCGCGAGCGTGACATCCTCATCGCTCAAGTTGCACTTTCCTGCGCAGTTGATGATGCTGTCGACCGGATTCAGGTCGGAGGAAGCCATGCCGGTGATGGTCGGGGTAACCAACGTGTTCGACGTCGTGGTCGACTGGATATTGAACGCAGTCCGAAGTCCGGTATTGATCAACAGCGCACCAGACACGACCACGCCGATCAGGCCCGTGAGAGCGAAGATGTAGTAATAGACCGTGCGGATCGTGCTCGTCTTGCCGTGCTCGGCATGAAACTTCTTTGCTTCGCGCTGTGCCGTCCTCACGAAGAACCACCAAAATAATGGCAGTGCCACGATAAGGAATGACAGCGCAGTAACGATATCGCGCTTCTCATTCGTCGTGATCGTGCCAGTGGCGTTCTGGTCGCGCCAGTTCGCATAATCGGTCTTCCATTGTGTGATCGCCGTCTTGTCGGTATCGGTCATCTGGCAGTCGGTTGTGCAGTCGTACAATTGACCGACTCCCACCTTGTTCTGGAACAGCATGGGCACCGGCGGTGGCGATTGATACGAATAGGAATACGACTGCGTCTTCTTAAAGACCCATGCGCGTCCGCCCTGTTGGATGAGGAACATCGTCGACACGATGATGATCGAAAGCATCGCCAGTGAGACGACGTGCGTGAATGCGGATTTTATCGCTTCGCCGCGACCCGCCGTCTTGCCTTCCTGGACGATCGCAATCACCACGAGGACGATCGCGCCCACCGCGGTAATACCGATCATGATACCCATCACTGCCCCAGTGATGTTCGACATACGGTTACCCCTCGATGGTAATGCCCATGTTCCGGGCAGTACCTTCAATGATACGCATGGCGCCTTCAAGGTCCTTCGCGTTCAGGTCCGGCATCTTCTTCTCGGCGATCTCCTTGATCTGCGCCTTCGAGACCTTACCGACCTTCGTGCGGAGCGGATCGCCGCTCCCCTTCTCGATGCCCGCGGCCTTCTTCAGCAGCTCGGCTGCCGGCGGCGTCTTCAGGATGAACGTGTACGTGCGGTCCTCGAACACGGTCAGCTCGACCGGCGTGACCTCGCCCTTGCGGTCCTTCGTCTGATCGTTGAACCGTTTCACGAACTCGGCGATGTTGAGCCCGTGGGGTCCGAGCGCGGTGCCGACCGGAGGCGCCGGTGTCGCGGTGCCGCCTGGGATCTGTAACTTGATGATTGTCTTGATCTTCTTTGCCATAGGATTATATCTTCTTTACTTGCAGGAAGTCGAGTTCTACCGGTGTCTCGCGTCCGAACATCGAGACAAGTACCTTCACCTTGCCGCGTGCCTCGTCGAGTTCGCTGACCTTGCCTTCAAAGTCCTTGAACGGACCATCGACGATGCGAACCGGCGAGCCGACCATGACGTCGATCTTGTACTTCGGCTCCTCGACGCCCATGCGCTTCTGGAGCGCCTTGACCTCTTCGTCGGAGATTGGTGTCGGCGTCGTACCGGAACCGACGAACCCGGTGACGTTCGGGGTGTTGCGCACCACGTACCACGAGTCGTCCGTGACGATCATCTCGACGAGCACATAGCCCGGGAATATCTTCTCGGTCACGACCTTGCGCTTGCCGTTCTTGATGCGGATCTTGTTCTCGGTCGGGATGAGGACGTTGAAGATCTTGTCCTCCATGTCCATCGATTCGATACGCTGGCGTAGGTTGCGTGCGACGTTCTCCTCGTACCCTGAATAGGTGTGGAGAACGTACCAACGGCGGCCCTGTTGCTGTGTTTGCTTCGGCATGTTATTTGACGACTAGTTTTTCAAGCCCGAAATTCATCAGAAGGTCGAGGGAACCGAGGAACACCGCCACGAAAAGACTGATCGCGACGACGACAATGGTGTCGTTGACGGTCTGCTTGCGCGACGGCCAGACGACCTTGCGAAGTTCGTCCCGAGACTCCCTGAAATATGAGATAAGGCGATTTGCCACGGTTTCTTGGTCTTAAAATGCCCCCGGTGGGGCACGTCTGGGGATACTGTACCGTATTCGTCACACGCGTGTCAAGTCCATAAAGAACATCTATCCATGGTCCATGCTCAGCTTGACACCCACGCTACCGCCATGAGAAGGTAGCCGCGTCTTTTTCCCCGCGTTCAATCGGCATCTGGCCATCCAAAAGGAGGTATTCCGATGTACCGTTATCCGGGGCTGCTCGTTTCCCTGCTGTTCGCGGCGCTCTGCATGGCCACGGTCGTCAACAAGGCGTCCGCCGCCGATGGGACACCGATGTACATCGGCTCGGCGCCTGCCGACACGACGCCGAAACGCGATTCCACCATCGTGTACTACGACGTCACCAAGGCGCCCAAGACCGACACGGTCTACGTGTTCGCCAAGGGCAAGCTCACCAGGAAGGTCGCGGTCAACCAGTACTGCGAAATCATGGATGACATCGCGCCCGTGTTCCGGCACGTCTACACCATTGGCGTC
>CAINXF010000006.1 GCA_903854795.1 Candidatus Kerfeldbacteria bacterium | reverse complement strand
GGCATCGACCCTGAGTCGAACCATGCGTCGGCGACTTCCGGAATGCGCTTCATCGCGCCCTTGTCGCACGACTCACATTTCCACGTGACACCGTCGATATACGGCTTGTGCGGATCGAAACTGCCGTCCGCCTTGAATAATCCCGTCGGTAATCGCAGTTCGAACGGTTCAGCGAATTGCGGGTACGGCGTCACTTCGTCGATCTGCGATTCGGCCTTCAGGCTCACGGCCCACTGCGCCACGAACAGCGGGTCCGCGTGCGAAATGATGACGATGGTCTTCCCCTCGTGCTTCATATCGAGTTCCAGCAACAATCCCATGAACCGTTTCCGCACGTCGAGCCAGGTCTCCTTCGCTCCCTCGGGCTTCTCATGGAACCGCGACACGTTGGGTAGATGCGCATGGTATTCCTTCGCGGTCTTGCCTTCGAACGCCGGACCTATCTGGTACTCATTGAGCCGCGCATCGGTCACCACTTCTACGCCGCATCCCTTCGCGACGATGTCCGCGGTCTGTTTCGTGCGTACGAACTCAGACGAGTACACGAAATCCACCTTATCGTTCTGAAATTTCTTTGTGGCAACTTCAACCTGCGCGATCCCTTTTTCCGTCAGGACCACGCCGCTATTCTTCGAAATGTCGGTATTGATCTGATCCTTCGTCGAGATCGTCGCCTCGCCGTGACGCATCAAGATGAACTTGTTACGTGTCGGTAGCTTCTGAAGCATCTCCTCGTAGCTTCCGAGGCATTCCGTGTGATGGCACGAATCGCACTTCCAGATCGGCAGTGGCGTGCCCCAGTACCGTTCGCGCGAGATCGCCCAGTCCTTCACCTCGCGGAGCCACTCGCCGAACCGGCCGTCCTTGATGTGTTCCGGTACCCAGTTGATCTTCGCGTTGTTCGCGATCAGTTCGTCCCGCAACTTCGACATCATGATGAACCACGACGTCTTCGCGTAGTACAGGAGCGGCGATTTACAGCGCCAGCAGAACGGATAGTCGTGTTCGTACAACTCCTCATTGTAGAGCTTGCCGTGGTCCTGCAGGTACTTCACGATCTCTTCCTCGACGGCCTTCGACTTCACGTACTTCCCGTTCCACGGTTTCACCAGCTCATTGAACTTCCCGGTCTCGTCGACCGTGTGCTTCTTCGGAAGATCGAGCTTCTGTCCCAGATTGAAGTCGTCTTCACCGTACATGACCGCGGTGTGCACGACGCCGGTCCCCTCTTCCGTCGTCACGAAATCCGCCGTGGCGACATAGTACGCGTTCTTTCCCGTCTCTTTTCCGAGGTCGAGGAACTCGAACAGCGGTACGTACTTCTTGCCGATCAACGACGTGCCGGTTACAACCTCAACGATGTTCCGATCTTCGTCCTTCAATTTAGAAACCAGCGGTTCAGCGATGTACAAAAATTCACCGGCCGCGGTTTTCACCTTCGCATAGTTCAGCTTCTCACTGACCGCGAGCGCCACGTTCCCCGGCAAGGTCCACGGCGTCGTGGTCCATGCGAGGATGAACGTTCCTGGTTCGTCGACCAGTTCGAACTTCACATAGACCGAGCGGTCCTTCACCTTTTCATAGCCTTGCGCGACCTCGTGCGACGAAAGCGCGGTACCACAACGCGTGCAGAACGGCACGACCTTGTAGTCCTGCTCCAAGAGCTTCGCGTCCCACGCCTGCTTGAAGATCCACCACAGCGTTTCGATGTAGTCGTTCGAGTACGTGACGTACGGATGCTCGAGGTCGAGCCAGAACCCGACGCGGTCGGTCATCTTTTCCCAGAGGTCCTTGTACTTCCAGACGTTCTTCCGACATTCCTCGTTGAACTTCTCGACGCCATACGCTTCAATGTCCTTTTTACCGGACACCTTGATGGCTTTCTCGACTTCAAGTTCGACCGGCAGTCCCTGTGTGTCCCAACCGGCCTTACGATCGACGTGGTAACCTTGCATCGTCTTGAACCGCGGGATCAGGTCCTTGAACGCGCGCGTTTCGACGTGGCCGATGTGCGGCATGCCGTTCGCGGTCGGCGGACCTTCGAAGAACACGAAATCGCCCTTCGGCGAATCCTTCGCCAGGGTCTTTTTGAACACGTCCTCGTCCTTCCACTTCTTTAGGATCTCCTTCTCGAGTTCGACGAAATTCGGTACGGCCATAAAGTAAGTCTCCGCTGTTGCTCGCAGCGGATTCAGAACGGTTCTGACCTTCACACTGCGATATATCAGATCGCAGCTAAAGTATACCTACTAAAACCTTAGTGGTCAACGGAGCGTGTTACTTAAGCTGTATTATATTATCCACCGTGTAAGCGTCTGTGCACACCGCCCGATGATAGTTATCGACTGCCAATGATACACATTTATTCACGTCAGAAGTCGTCTTAATGACTCGCATCATGCATCCGTTCCATGCGGCGGTAAAATCCGCACTGACCATCTTTTCGACTAACGGGCAGTCACTGACCGTAACGACAGGGACGCCACTGTTGACGATCTTATCCGCAACCGAGCATACGAACGTCCACGTAAGACTTTTCACGAGCTGCTGTCGTTGGCATTCCGCCAAATCATTTTTTGATCGATACGTACGATATACGCAGAGCGGCCATTCAGAACTTAACGCTGTTACCGCATCACAATCGCCGATCGTCTGCGCGCGCAACGCAATCTGAAGGGCAACGCCTTTCTGGTTCTGTTCATGTTTTGTCTTAACATTCGATAGATACGCGTTCGTAACTTCTGAACAAACTGGATAAAGTAGGAGCGCCGAGACCAAAACTATCGATGCTATTCGGATGCCACGTTTAGAACGAATGAAACTAAACGTAATTTCGCTGACGATAAATGCCGCGATGGTATAGAAAGGCATTACTAGACCGAAACCCCAATCTTGGGGGTCAATGTTTTTCAGTAACTTAAGATCGACTAAGTACCACGCCTGTCCGACTAAGTACGCGACTATGGCGAAAGCCAACGGAAAAAACAAAAAACGCTCCAACCGACTTACTGACGACTGGGAAGGCGGTGCGAATTGATTTGTGGGGACCGACACGTCAATATTCCGGTTCTATTTCCGTTTTTGATCAGTGAATACGCCCTGGTATACCTTCAACGTCTCCCGCGCGACCGTGTCCCAGGTGAACTGACTTGCGCGTTTGTGGCCTTCGTTGATGATCCGATCGCGGAGCTGCTTGTTACCGACGATCTTCACAATCGCCTGGCCGATGTCCTTGAACTTGTGCGGGTTCACGAACACCGCAGCCGTTCCCGCAACTTCGGGTAATGATGATACCCGACTCGTGATGACCGGTGTACCGAGGCTCATCGCCTCGAGAACCGGCAGACCAAACCCTTCGTAGAGCGACGGGAACACGAACGCCGAGGCATGTTCGATGAGTTGGAGCTTGTCCTGGTGCGGCAGGTAGCCGAGGTACCGGACGCGGCCGGCATACTTGCTATCCTTGATCGCTTTGATCACGTTGCCGTACTTCCATCCGGGCGCACCGGCGAGGATCAGGTCGACCTTCTTCATCGACGGAAGGTTCGCGACCGACTGGAAACCCTTGATAAGGTTCAGTATGTTCTTCCGCGGTTCGAGCGTACCGACGAAGCAGACGTACGGCCGCGCGAGCCCATATTTCTCGCGGACATCGACGACGCCCTTGCCAGCGCGTTCCTTCACAAACCCTTCGGGGATCACCGTAATGCGCTTCTCGGCGATGCGGAACAGTTGACGGACGTCGCGCTTCGTCGATTCGGACACGGCGATCACCTGCTTCGCACGGCGGATGCTGCGAGGCACGACGAGCTTCGTCGACAGGAGCTGCCTGCCCGGGAACAGTTTCGGATACTTGTAGATCGCGAGGTCGTGGACCGTCACGACGGACGTGCCACGATACGTGAGCGGCACCGAGGTCGCGGGAGCGTGGTACAGGTCCAACCGCTCGCGCATGATCGCGCCGGTGATCAGAAGGTGCGAGTAGCTCACCGGCAGGAACCGACGATATTGCGAGAACGGGAAGAACTTCACCTTCACGTTCGCCTGCTCGAACTCCTGCGCCTTGTCGCACGACATACGCGAATCGAAGAACAACACGTACTCGTTCTTCTTATCGAGACGCAACAACGTCTTCACGAGGTAGTACGTGTAGTGCCCGATGCCGGCTTGCTCGCCTTTACCAGGATTGAGTATCGTTCTGCAGTCGATGCCGATGCGCATAGTTATTTACCCTCTGGTGGTAACGTTTCTTCGGCTGGAATTACTTTTTCCAGTTTTGCATCCATTCTCTCTGGCGCTGAGATTCCCATTAGTTGTAACGTGGTCGCGAGCACCATCTTCGTCGCTTCGACGAGGGCCAGTGCGCGCTCGTCGACCGTCCCTTCGTCGATCACCCGCACCTTGCCGTAAAAATCATGGAACGCGGTCGCGAGGTCCACGGCGTAGAAAGGAAGTTTCTGCACTTCGTAGGTTCTCGCCACCTCCTCGACGAGCGACGGGAGTCGCAATAGCTGCTTGATTAGACCTATCGCCGACGGTTCGGCTAAGGCTGGGCCTTTTTTCCGCGGCAGTCCCTTCGTCTTCTTCATGATACTGCAAATCCGCGCGTGCGCATACTGCACGTAGTAGACCGGGTTCTTGTCGCTCTTTTCCTTCGCCAACGCAAGGTCGAAGTCCATGTGCGAGTTCGCCGCGTGCATGAGGAAGAAGAACCGCGTCGCGTCGATGCCGACCTCGTCGACCAGCTCGTCAATAACGACGACGTTGCCGGCGCGCTTCGACATCTTCACTTCGACGCCGTCCTTCATCAGACGGACGAACTGTACGATGACGATGTCGAGCTTCCCCGGGAACCCGAGCGCGGCGACCGCGGCCTGCAACCTGTCCATGTAGCCGTGGTGGTCGGCACCGAGGAACAACACCTCGCGGTCGATCTTCCTATGTACGAACCGGTCCCACCGGAGTGCGATATCGGAAAGGAAGTATGTCCGCTCGCCGTCGGACTTCACGAGCACGCGGTCCTTATCGTCGCCGAACTGCGTCGTCCGGAACCACGTCGCACCCTCCTGCTCGAACAACAACCCTTTCTCACGAAGGAGCGTGAGCACCTTCTCGTCGAGCTTGCCCTCGGTGAGCTCTGATTCCCTGAACCATCGGTCATACCTGATGCCGAGCTTCTTCTCGGCGACCCGCTGCAGGTCAGCGATCATCATGGTGATGACACGGCCCTGGATGCGTTTCTTGAGCTCTGCCGCGTTCGAAAGTTTGTATCGCTCGAGGTGCAGCTTCTTCGCGATATCGGCGACATAGTCACCCTGGTACAGGTCCGCCGGGTAGTCGACGTTGATGCCCTGCAACTGGAACGAACGTCGGATCACCGACTCGGCGAGCTTACCAACTTGTACGCCGACGTCGTTCACGTAGTACTCGCGTCGCGTCGCATAGCCGGCGAACTTCATCGCATTCGAGATGACATCGCCGGAAAAACCACCGCGACCGTTCGCGAGCGTCATCGGACCGGTCGGATTTGCGGAAATGTACTCAAGCAGCACTTTCTCGCCATTCCCGACGTCCGAGCGCCCGAAATCCTTTCCCTCGCGCATGATCGCGGCCACTTGCCGCTGAAACCACGACGCCGACACGAAGAAGTTCACAAACCCCGGCGGCACGATCTCAATACGATCGATACTAGGAAGTTCACTGAGGTGTTCCTTCAGTTTCGTCGCAATCCGCATCGGACTGTCTTTCACGACCGGCGCGAGCTGCATCGCGAGGTTCGTCGCGTAATCGCCGTACTTCGTATCGGTCGACACGTCGACTCGCGCGTGCGGCGCCTGTGTGCGACATTCCTCGAACAACGCGACGGCCGCGTCGGCGAGGTGCTTCTTCAATTGTTGGACCATGGTAGTCATGATGAGTGCAGTATAGCGAATAAACGAAAAGTACTGAAGCTGCTCCGCGCGTTCCCTGTGGTAGACAAGAAAGCGCGGAGCAGTGTTGGC
>CAINXF010000005.1 GCA_903854795.1 Candidatus Kerfeldbacteria bacterium | reverse complement strand
TGATCATTCCGGCATGGGCGGAGCCCTTGCCGCTAGAACTCGCGTCCGTGGAGTTCATTCCCGTGTTCGAGACTGCGAACGCCGTGGTGTTGATCTCAGCGTTGTTGGTCGTCTTCACCTTGGTGTTGATCCAGGTGTCGCCGCCGGTGCTGAATAGGCCGGTTTGGTCGACGCCGATCGTGGTGTTGTTCGCACCAACCATGACGCCAACTCCTGCCATCGCGTCGCCAGTCATGACGCCACCGCCAGTTGCCGAGCCGCCCTTCTTTCCGGACGTGCTCGCATTCGCGGTGTTACCGCCGGTGTTCGACAAGGAACCTGCCAGCGTCGAGATCTCAGCGTTATTCGTGGTCGAGACCGACACCGACGAATGGATGTCACCGCTGGGGATCCAAGTATCCGCGAGAGCGCTGAACCCGAGGGCCATGACGCCGAGGACTGATAATCCTGCTACGATTTTTTTCATACTATCACCCCCTTTCAAGGTCGTTTGATATCGAGGAGTTCTCTCTCCTCTTTCGACCGGAGACCTAGGTTGGTGAATGAGGCTCCATGACATGGCCGTCACATGGCATGGAACTGCGCAGACCAACCTAAGTCTCTAGTTGAAAGGGGACGAGAAACACAGGAGATATTTATGTAGCACCCTGCATTCTTTGACTGCGCAAGTCGGTTCGAATTGTGAGCGAAGATTCCTGTCGATGACGTTGGAGACTCACGCGTCCGGTCGACAGTGTACGAAGAGCCCGATCAGGACGGCCCGATCGGGGTTACGTAATGGTTATGGGGATAACAACAACACGGTCAGCGCGCTACGGACATCCTTGCGATTTCTTTCGTTCACGTTGCACATAGCGCCAATCTTAGTAATTATTTAGACACCGAGTGATCGTTAGGTGGTTCCGATCCAAATCGACTGAGGAAATGTTGAATTTGAATACAACTCTATTACACCCGGTGGAATGTAATATTTCACCTTATCATGTCACTTTTTTCAGGAAAAAATAGCGGTAAAATTCAGACAACATTCACACCTCGACATTATTAAAAAGCCCCTCAATCTGAGAGGCATCGACCGACCACCGCACCTCAGCGGTTGCCGTACCGCTTGATGACCTCCTCGGCCTGCTCAAGTTTCACGGACAGCAGTTTCGATACGCCGTCGTCGCCCATGGTCACGCCATAGAGGATGTTCGCCTTTTCCATGGTCGCCCGGTTGTGTGTGATGGTCACGAACTGCGTATCCGTCGCGAGATGGTTCAGGATGGCCGCAAACCGCTGCGAGTTTGCCTCGTCGAGCGCGGCGTCGACCTCATCCAAGACCACGAACGGCGAGGGATTGTTCGAGATGATCGAGCAAATAAGCGCGATCGACGTGAGCGCACGCTCACCGCCGGAGAGCATCCCGACGCCCTTGAGGCGTTTGCCAGGTGGCGTCGCCTGGATCTCGATACCGGTCACTACGCGTTCTGATTTTGCGACTGGTTTCGGCGCGGGGACATCGTCATCCTCGTCATCGTCCTCACCCTCTTCTTCCTTTTCTTCCTCCTCTTCCACTATCTCCTTCTGCAGGATGAGCTTCGCGGTACCGCCGTTGAACAGCGTGCGGAAATATTTCCCGAACTGTTCATTAATCTTATTGAACGCCTCGTCGAACCGCTCCTTGATTGTACGATCGAGCTCTTCTATGCCTGATTCTAACTGCGCGGACGCCTTGATCAAATCGTCGTACTGCGTCTTCAGCGTACGGTAGCGGTCGTCCGTCTCATGGAACTCCTTTTCGATACCCTCGTCGATCCCGCCGATGAGCGCGAGTTGATGCTTGATGCGTAATAATTCCTCGGCGTCTTCCGGTTTTGGAAGCATGGTCTGCTCCGTGCTCTCGAAGATCGAGGTCCATGCATCATCGCGCACTTCCTCCTTGATCTCACGCTCGACATCCTGCACGCGCGTCTCAAGACGGGCAGTCTCGACACGAACATCATTGCTCTTCGCCGTGATGCCGTTGAGTAGGTCTTGCGCGGTGCGCAGTTCACGCTGGACGCGGACCAACTCGTCGCGCTTCTTCGTTTCCGAGGTGTTGAACCGCTGCATCTCCTCCGTGATCGCCGTGAGCTTCTTGTCCGCAGCGTCGATCTTCGAGGTCAGCGCCGCACCTTGTGCACGGTTCGTCTCGCTCGCATCCTCCTTCGTCTCGGCGCGCGACCGCGCGAGCTCACGCTCGAGCCGTCCGAACTCCTCACGGAGACGGTCCATCGTCCTCGTCAGGAGCTGGATCTTCTCGGTACGCAGTCTGATCGAAATATCAAGATCGTTCCGACGCGTGGCGACTTCATCGCGTTCGATAAGCGCGCGCTGCAACTTCTCTTGTAAATCGACGACCTGCGCCGCCTTCTCGTTCGCACCGACGCGTTCGAGACGATCTGCGAGACGGTTCGTCCTCTTCTCAAGCTCATCGACGCGTTTCTTAAGCGTTTCAAGTTGTTCGACCGATGCGGCGTCCCTGATCTCCGCGATGAACGTGCGTTCAAACGCCAAAAAATCAGTGAATTCAGTCTGCACCTCCGGCAACGTCACGGCGCCCTTGCGGAGCACTTCATACGCGGCGCGCACCTCATGATCGAGCGTGTCATACTGCCGCTTTTTTTCGATTTCCTGGGTGATCAAAAGTTTTTGCTTCGACAGCTCAAGATCGAGCGTGCCGTTCAGCTCGCCGATCTCCTGTTCGAGGTCCTTGATCTGATGGGTGACCGCGCCGTGCTGCTTCTCGAGCCACACGACGTTTGCTTTGCCCTGTTGCGCGAACGCAGCATCGCGTTGTCCTTTCAGGACCGCTTCCTCGGCGAGCAACACACCCTTCTCGGCCTGCATGCGCTCGTACTGGCGCTGCAGGTTGGCGAACGCTTCGGAACGCGACTGCTCGCCCTCGGAACGCGAAAGGTGCTGGTTGAGTTCCTGTACTTCCTGTTCGTGCTTCTTGCGTTCGGTTTCGAACGCCGCAAGTTGCTGTTGTGTATCCGAAAGCTGCCGCCGGAGATCCTGAAGGCTCCCACGATAGTACGTCGTCTGGCGCGTGGTCAGCTCGTTCTCGATCTCGGCCCTGCGCTCGAGACGTTTGACCTGGCGCGTGAGCGAACGCAACCGTGGTTCGATCTCTTGTAAGAGCACCTCGGCCTGCCGGAGGTTCTCGCGGGTGTGATCGAGCTTCGTGATCGTCTGATCTCGCTTCAACTGGTACTGGCGTACGCCCGCGGCCTCGTCGAAGAAACCTTTTCGTTCCTGCGGGCTCGTCATGAGGATCGAGTCGACCATACCCTGACCGATGACCGAGTAGGTCCGCTGCCCGAAGTTCGACTTCGCGAGGAGCATATGGATGTCCGCGAGCCGGACCAACCGCTTATTCACGAGGTACTCGCCCGTGCCGTCGCGGTACACGCGGCGGGTGACGACGAGCTGTGAGAAATCGATCGGTGCGCTGCCGTCCTCGTTGTTCAAATAGAGCGACACCTCAGCGGCACCAAGTTTTGTCTTCTTGTCCGAACCTGCGAATATGACGTCGTCCGCCTTTTTACCACGAATAAGTTTCAGCGACTGCTCACCGAGTACCCAACGGATCGCATCGGCGATGTTCGACTTGCCTGAACCATTCGGGCCGACGATCGCCGTAATGCCCTTCCCAAACTCAAGACTCGTCTTGAGTGCGAACGATTTGAATCCCTGGACTTCGAGTTTCTCGAGGTGCATAGCGTTACGTCTGAATTACGGGGTCGGATGTTGCGCGAGTTCCCAAAGGAACAGTCCGATCATCGCGATCGAAACGGCGAACTTCACGAGCGTCCCGCCGATGTAGCCGACGATAGTGAACCGTTCGGTCTTGATGCTGAAGATATTGTCGCGGCCGCGCAGAAGCTCGAACAGGATCGCGCCGAAGATCGGGCCGAGCACAAATCCGGCGAAGTTGCCGAACACCGCGCCGATGAACCCACCGACGAGCGCACCGAGGATGCCCCAAAGGCTTCCATGGTACTTCCGATGCCCCCAAATGGCCATGATGTAATCGAGAAACACGGTACCAAAGGCGAGTACCGATACGGTGAGCAAGAGCTGTGAATTGACCACCGCAAAATTCGTACCAACACCATAGAGGAAGATGCCGAGCCAGATGACGAGCGTCGCCGGAAGGAAGGGGATGACGATGCTCACGAGACCGATCACCATGACCGCCATCGTGGCGAAAAAAAGACCGGACGAGAAGACGCTCACTCGGTCCATCCTTTCTTCTTCAAACCTTCCATCGCCGCGGCCACCTGCGCCTCTTGCTTCGATTGGCCTTCACCGACGGCGACCTCGTCGTTCGCGAGATACACGCCGACACGGAAATGCTTGTCATGGTCCGGCCCCCACTCCGCGAGCACCTTATAGGCGGGCGTGACGCTGGCGTACTTCTGCGAAAATTCCTGGAACATGCTCTTCGGATCGCGGTACGACTGGTTCGACACGATGCCCGCCACCTTCGTCAGGATGTTCGCATCGATGAACTGCCGCGCCGCTTCGAACCCGAGATCGAGGAACAGGGCACCGATCAACGACTCGACGGTGTTCGCGAGGATCGAGTGACGTGCCTTCGAGTTCGCGTCCTTCGCCTCGCCACGCGACAGGAGTAGGTACGAATCAAACCCGAGCGTCAACGCGACCTCGGCGAGCGACTTCGCGTTCACTAAGCTCGCGCGGATGTTCGTCAGATCTCCCTCAGGATTCGGGAAGGACCGGTACAAATTCTCCGTCACGACGAGTTCAAGCACCGCGTCACCCAAAAACTCAAGCCGTTCGTTATGGCTCAACCTAAAACCCGGGTTCTCGTTCAGGTACGACCGGTGAGTGAACGCCTGCACTAAGAGGTCGCGGTTACGGAACGAAACGCCGAGTTCTTTTTCCAATTTTTCGAACACAGTCAGGTCGGGCATGGTGATGTCTGACTGCTTCCGTCCGGCGTCCTCGTGATGGGTCGGTCAGACGGCAACAGTCAACGCTACAAAATTGTTTTGAATGTTACGCGGGCGGTGCGGGTGGTTCACTACTCGGTGCGCGCTCGCGGACGGGCGGCAATCCGCCCATGTCCTTATAGACCGCGCCGAGCACGCCGTTCACGAACCGGCCGGACGACTCGCCGCCGAACGACTTCGCGAGCTCGATTGCCTCGTTGATCGCGACCTTCGGCGGAATGTCCTTGGCAAACTTCAATTCATAGATGCCGATCCGGAGGATGTTTCGATCGACGATGGTGATCTGGTGGATCGGCCACTCAGGGGCGTACTTCTCGACAACCACATCGATATCAGACTGGTTCTCCTCGACACCCTTCACGATGCGTTCGGAAAACCCGCCGTCATTGAAGTCCGGCGCGAATTCCTTGAGGTTGTTCTTGACGAGGTCCGCGAGCTTCTGCGTGCGGTTGTTAAAGTCCCACTCGTAGAGGGTCTGCATCGCAACGGTGCGTGCAAGGTGGCGGTTCGACATGCTACTTCTTCTTCTCGGCGTCCTTCTTCTCTTCCTTCTTTTCCTCTTTCGGCTTCGATTGGCCGCGCGCTTTGCGCTGACGCTCGAGCTTCTTGAAGTATTTGTCCATTTTCACGACCTCACGGCCGCCGTAGTAGCCACAGAACGGGCACACACGGTGTGGGATGATCTCCTTCTTGCAGTGCGTGCAGGTCGTCAACCCAATCTTTACGAGTGCAAAATGCGATGCGCGTTCACGTTTCTGTTGTTTCGTCCGACGTTTCGATGGAATTCCCATACAGTGATGTGCTCAATGAGTAATAAACACCCATAGTGTACTGAAAAATCGGTTCGTTGACAAGGCCCTCCCTGCGTTGCTAGGATTCGCATCGTTCAGACCGTCGTTCGTCGACAACATCAACCGCGCGATTCTCGCGTAATGAGGCGTGCCATGGGGTTCAAAAAAACCGCTCGCGTACCGCAGCCGCAGCCGCCACCTATCACGACTAAAGAAGAGGTGGCGTGTCAGGCGAAACGCATCACGGTCCTCTTCGAGCTCGCGGACGTCTACTACCGCAGAACCCGCTTCGAGCACCAACTCCGCAGTACCGGAACCGAGCCGAGGTTCATCGTCGAGGGCAGCTGGAAGAAGTTCAGCGAACTCGCCTGCGCGCTGTCGGTATCGAAGCTGGTACACGCAATCCGGCGCCTTGCACCGCTCGCCGAGGAAGACTCGGACAGGGCGATGAAGGCGTTCCGCGACCTCTCAACCGTTCCTGAACCGTCCGTCCCCGCAGTACCCGACAAGAGGAGATTCCCGTGGAAACGTCGTTGAAGAAGGGTGACAGGGTCTACCGATTCGGCAATATGCTCCGAGTCGCCACCATCGTGAGGATCTACACTGCAGAGGGCACACTCAAGGCCGACGTGAAGTACACGACCGGCACGGGCGAGAAGCGCGAAACCTGGAACCTCGACGACTGCGCCCTCGCGGACTAACCATGACACACGATGACGAGAAAGAGATCACGATTGGTAGCAGTATCTACCGTCGCAATGAGAGGAATCGCGTCGGTACGGTCATCCGGGTGATCACAAACCACTTCGGTGTGTTCATTCCGAGGTGGAAGGGAACCATCTACGAGCTCTGGCCGCGTTCGCAGTGCCACCTCGCGGACTGACCCGCACCAAGGAGGCGTTCATGGTACGCTTACGAGCCGTTGCGCTCATCGTCGTCCACCCGTACACGGGGCATATCCTCACGCTCCGCGAGATGGAGAGCAAGCCGTACCTCGGCAAGTTCGCCGGCATGCGGTCCATCCCGATGGAGACGATGCACGACGGTGAGACACATCGCCACGCGGTCCATCGCCTCATCCGCGAGGAGCTCACGGGCATGCCGGTGCGATCCGTTCACATCCGTAAGGACCGCATCGGCGTCTACCGCGTCGTCCCGCATGTGTGGGTATCGCTCTTCACCGCACTATCGGACACGACCGACCTGGGCTGTATCGTCGGCGCCGACGGAGTCGACGCGCACGGATGGGTTGATGCCGAGAAGGCGCTCGGTCAGTGGCTCCGACAGGGAGCCGCGGAAATGATCGGGGATCACCTGAACAACAAGACCGGCGTCATCCGACGCCACTGCATCGCACCGTCTCAAT
>CAINXF010000004.1 GCA_903854795.1 Candidatus Kerfeldbacteria bacterium | reverse complement strand
TAATTATCAATATTAAAAGAAAATATCAAAGTCATATAATTTCCTCCCTAAAATAAACAATGTGGATTTTACAATTTAGAGTGCAAGTTTTCCACCGGGATATGCTCCCAAGACGAACCAGGGCGAATGACGCATTCACGCAGAGCAACCCAAACGTGGTTACTTCCAATCCGCTCGCGATCTCTTCGACGCTCCCGGTGAGTGTGAAGAAGGGCGTGCTCGGTGGGTCAGTGGCCTTTACTCGACCCGACGCAGGGTCCAATACCATCGGCGGCGCCGTTCTCGTGGCGACTGCTCCGGTTGTGAACACCCGACCCCTCGGTCTGTTCATCAATGACGCCCTCGGCAATGCGTTCGAGAACACCCCCGGAGTTGCTTCCGGTAAGGGACCGTTCGTTCGCGGCGGCGCAGTCGGCGTCAAGATCTACGAGACTCAGCAGCAGACGACCAACGGCGGCGGCGCTGTGGGCGACGCGCTGACGACCTACGCAAACGGCCAAAAGCTGTACGCGTCGATCAACGGATACCTCACCAACCGCTGGCAGGACTCGTACGAATACGCATGGATCAACGGAGTTTCCGGATCCGGCGCCGGTCTTGTCTGCATTGAACCGGACGTGACCACTATGGGCATCGTCCTCTCGGGCCCTGATTCGACGAGCGCCGAGCTCTTCGCCGAGCTCAAGTTCTGAGAAGGAGAAGAAGCCATGGCATTCGGCGTACAGGTTGTTGACAATACCATCAAAGAACAGGTAATCGACCGGTACATCGGTACCTCGTCCGGGCGCAAGCGCCTGGCATCGTCGATGATCCAGCCACTTCGCGAGCGCCGCGACTACTCGTCCGTTGGCCGCAAGACGTTCCTCGTCGAGCAGCTCCCGGACGGCGCTTATCCTGTCTACGACAAGGATCCGGACGTTGTCGCATACGTGATCGGTGAGGAAGGCGAGAGCATCAGCGCCGTGGCGAAGCCCCGTCGCGTGATCTTTCCCCTCTTCGAGATCGCAGCCCTTCCCAAGGCTCCTCTCACGCAGGTTAAGGAGCGTCGGTACGACCTCCTGAAGCGCATGCAGGACCTCGGCAAGGCCCAGATCCAGGCCGCAGAAGACGACCGCGTGTTCTCGATCATGGACGCCATCGCGATCAACGGCTTCGATTCGCTTCCGGGCGGAACGAATCCTGATATTCCCGTGGTTGCCCCCATCTCGCCCGCCGTCCTCGCTGACGCGTTCTCCGAGATCGAGCGCCATGACCTGCGCGTTGCTCGCGTTTACATGAACGCGACCGACTATGCAGACATCCGCAAGTTCGGACGTGACGTTCTCGACATCGAGAGCCAAGCGACGCTGTGGAAGACCGGTATGATGGCGACTGGATGGAACGCACAGTTCATCGTCAGCCGTCTTGTTCCGGCTGGCGTTGTCTATATCTGCTGCGAGCCCGAGCAGTTCGGCCGCATTCCTGTTCGTACTGAGCTCACCGTGCTTTCCGCGGACAACCCCGAGGAACGTACCATCGGCTTCAGTATGTTCGAGAACCTTGGAATCGGAGCATACAATCCACGCGGTCTCGTTCGTCTCATCGTCACTCGCTGAGTTTTAATGACTCGGTAGTTTAAGCCCTGCTGGCGAAAGTCGGCAGGGCTTAAATGTATTTTCTAACATGAACAAATCGTGTCCAGGATGTGGAGAATCCGACCTTTCCAAGT
>CAINXF010000003.1 GCA_903854795.1 Candidatus Kerfeldbacteria bacterium | reverse complement strand
TAGGTTCGAATCCTACCGCCTCCGCCAGCCGAGTTTCACTCGGCGATTCAAACGAAGGATTCGAAGGGCGAGGACGTGTCTGCCGGTGACAGACACTCCCACAACCCAGGCCCGAAGCGACGGCGACGTACGGCGCGAAGTGGCGAATCCTACCGCCTCCGCCAAACATTTCGACTTACATCACGCTCCTCAGGGCGCTACATTAAGAATCGCGCAAAAATGTTCAAACTGAACAAGTTCAGCATCGGTGGTACCGCCGCGATCATCACCAGCATGGGGTTGATCGCCGGATTAGGGCATGGCGAAGACGGTAAGGCGGCGATCATCGCCGGCCTGTTGATCATCGCGATCGCCGACAACATCGCCGAC
The DNA here is from genome assembly GCA_903854795.1 of Candidatus Kerfeldbacteria bacterium. Classification (GTDB taxonomy): domain Bacteria; phylum Patescibacteriota; class Patescibacteriia; order SBBC01; family SBBC01; genus CAINXF01. The sequence goes on along the minus strand of CAINXF010000003.1, from coordinate 17,055 downwards.
TCACTGAGCATCCACATCTACAAGGAATCGGAAGGTGCGAATAGGAAGGAGATCCTGCTCGCTACCTACGGCAACTTCCTCGCACGGCTCCTCGTCGTACTCACGTTCGTCGTCATCGTGGCGATGGCACCAGTCAAGAGCGTCGTCATCATATCGTCGGTATGGGGATTGGCACTCCTGACGTTCCTCTCGTATTCCATCGCACAGGCCAAGCAGACGAACACCACCAGGGAGGTCATCTGGCACCTCGTCGTGGCGATCCTGGTGATCATCGGCAGTAGGCTTCTGGGCACCATGATCTCCAACCACGCATTCTAAAATACCGTCATATATCGAAGGTATCGGTGGGGTAACCACGTCCCCTAGAACGTGGTACACTACCTACAGGAGAAAAAGTATATGGCAACCACAGAAAAAAACGGCGTCGACCACGGCACTGCGCTCATCACCTGGAAATTCCCCGAGATACCGAAGTACCACTACTCCCGCACATGGTACATCGTCATGAGCATCATCGGCACGGCCTTTTTGACGTTCGCCATCCTGTCGAATAATCCCCTGTTCGCCTTCATCGTCGTGATCGCATGGGCGCTGTTCTTCTACCGTTCGCGACAGAAACCCTCCATGCTCACCACCACGATCTACGAGGACGGTGTCGGCGTCGGCAAGGACTTCTACTCGTACGATGACCTCAAGGAATTTTGGATCATATACAAACCGCCGGCCAAAACCCTCTACTTGAGCTTCAGGACATCGATGCGTCCGATCTTCAGCATCGCGCTCGAAGACACGAACCCTGTCGAGGTCAGGAAACAGCTCAAACGCTTCATCCCCGAGGACCTCTCGAAAGAGGACGAATCGGCGTCGGACGCGTTCGGCAGGTTGTTCAGGATATAACGTAACGAAATTACGTACTGTTTCTTTCTACGACAGGCGCTTTTGTTGTACTTCATTATGTATTGACACCAATTATAGCCCTGCTAGGATAGCCCTACCGCTCATTACATGTTTTTTCAATTGAGACGAGCACATTGCCTGTCAGCGCCATGGCAGGTGGCGTGCTCGTCTCATCATCAGGGACGGGTCGCAACTCAGTGACGGAGACACCGTCACGAAACAGACTCGTACAAGGAGGTCGTTGTGGACCCACGGTATTCGCAGTTGGCCGACATCATGGTCGACTTCTCGACCAAGGTGCAGCCGGGCGATCAGGTGCTTCTGCAGACGGACGTCTCGACCCCGCACGACATGAACCTCGCGCTGATCGAGGCCGTCCGGAAGCGCGGCGGCACCATGCTCACCCCGATCATCTGGAACCCGCGGCTCTTCGCGGCGGCGCGAGTCGGCTGCACCGAGCAGTCGCTCGGCGTGGACGCGCAGGCCTACCTCACCACGATCCGTGGCACCCAGGTGCGCATCGCGCTCCGCGGCTACGACAACCCGCTGGAGATGTCGGGTGTGCCGGGCGAGGACCAGCAGCGGTACGACAAGTGCTACACCGGCGCCGTGATGGAGCAGGCTGTCGAGCACACCCGCTGGGTGCTCTCGATCTGGCCGACCACCGGCTTCGCGCAGCTCGCGGGCCTGACCACGACCCAGGCCGAGGACATGTTCTTCGGCGCGGTGCTCGCGGACTACCCGGCGATGGAGCGTTCCGTTCAGCCCCTGAAGGAGCTGATGGATCGCACCGACCGCGTCGAGATCAGCGGCCCCGGCGAGACCAACCTCAAGTTCAGCATCAAGGGGATCGGCGGCGTCCCGTGTGTCGGGCATCGAAACATCCCCGACGGCGAGGTCTACACCGCGCCGGTTCACGACTCGATGAACGGCAGGATCGAGTACAACACCCTGACCATCACCAAGTCCGGTGAGCGGTTCGAGGGCGTGTGGTTCAACATCGCCAACGGCAAGATCGTTGACTCGGGCTGCGAAGTCGGTGACGAGGACCGCATCAAGCAGATCCTCGACACGGACGAGGGCGCCCGCTACTTCGGCGAGTTCTCGTTCGGCCTGAACTGGGGCATCCAGCACATCATCGGCGACACCCTGTTCGACGAGAAGGTGGGCGGCACGTTCCACCTGACGCCGGGCAAGGCCTACTCGAACGCCGACAACGGGAACCGCAGCGGCGTCCACTGGGACATCGTGTGCGACCAGCGAGAAGCGGCGGGCGGCGGCGAGATCTACTTCGACGGCGTGCTCGTTCGGAAGAACGGCATCTTCGTCCTCGAGGAGCTGGCGGGTCTGAACCCGCCGACGTCGAAGCTCGACAGTCGGCTCGGTGCTGGCGTGGTGGTCACCATCTGATCCCGATGTAGCTGCTCCAAGCAGTACCATCCACGAAGTTCGTTCGAAAGTATCACAGCCCCTGCGAGAAGAGCATCTCTCGCAGGGGTCGGTTCATATTATCCCATCACAAAAAACCGCACTTTTTGATAGATATGGTGGTGCGCTCGGGAGGATTCGAACCTCCGACCCCCAGCTCCGCAAGCTGATGCTCTATCCATCTGAGCTACGAGCGCATGCGGGAGCATGGTAACAAGTTTCCGCGATTCAATCAAGTCGTGTGCCGAGCCCAATACGAGTACCGCGATACAGAAACCCTTGACCTATACCCCCCTGGGGGTATACCCTGTGGATATATGGATCACTCCAACCGTTCCCTCATACGCCGTCTTAAGATCATCGAGGGGCAGGTGCGCGGGTTGCAAGAGCTCGTCTCGAGCGGCGCGTACTGCATCGACGTCATCACGCAGACCTCGGCGGTCAAACAAGCGCTCTCGAACGTCGAGGACATTCTCCTCGAGCATCACCTCGGCCACTGCACGATCAAACAGGTCCGCGCAGGACAGACCGAAAAGGCGAAACAGGAGATCCTGAAAGTATACCAGCTCAAACGAAGATAGAAACATGAACGTACTTCGACGAACGAAGGTCGCGACTCTGCTGTTCTCGCTCGCCGGTTTACTACTCTCCGGTTACCTCACCTATTGGAACTACTTCGGGCATTCATGCCACCAGAACCCGTTGAGCTGGATGGTTTCGTGCGGCGGACCGAAACGCGTACTCATCTTCGGACAACCGACCTGCGTGTACGGATTCTTCATGTTCCTGGCCGTCGCGATCGTCGCACTGGTGGGGATCCGCAAGGTCTCGAGCGTCGGCATTACAAAAGCACTACTCGTTCTCGGACTGCTCGGCACGGCTTTTTCCGGAAGTCTCGCAATCTACGAACTGTGGTTCCTTAAGATACAGTTTACCGGCCTTCCCGCGTGTGTGTACGGTTTTGTACTGTACGTCGGTATACTCATGAGCAGCATGATCGCCCTTCGTCATATTCGCCTCAACAGCACCGCCTCGACATCATAACCAACACCATCCCATGAACTTCACGACCGCATTCATCACCGGTATCACCACGGGGGGGCTCACCTGCCTCGCGGTCCAGGGTGGACTACTCATCGGCGTGCTTGCGCTCCGGACCGAGGATGGCGAGGAACCGCACGGCTGGCGGCGGCTCATCATGCCGGTCGCGGCGTTCCTCGTCGCGAAGATCGCCATCCACACGCTCCTCGGGTTCGGCCTTGGCTGGTTCGGCAGTTCCATCGCGCTCACGCCGACCATCCGCATCTGGCTGCAAGTCATCGCCGGCGTATTCATGCTCGTCACTGGTATCAGGCTCATCGCACCGGGATTCCTCCCTTGGCTGACGCTCATGCCGCCGTCCGCGGTGAGAAGGTTCGTCCGCAAGAATGCGAAGAGTCAGTCGCTCATCGCGCCGTTCGTGCTCGGTCTCCTCACGATCCTCATCCCTTGCGGTACGACACAAGCGCTCGAGATCTCCGCGATCGCTACGGGTAATGCTTTACGCGCCGCCGGCATCATGTTCGGATTCACACTCGGCACGGCACCGCTATTTCTCATCGTCGGCGTGCTCGCCAAAGGAACGGCACTCCTCCAGAAGAAGATGGCGTACCTCGCCGCCGCGGTCGTCGTGTTCCTCGGTCTGATGACCCTGAACAGCGCGCTCGTACTGACCGATTCGCCGTACGAGTTCCACAACGTGAGCCGATCGCTCGGTGCGGCACTGTTCGGCAACGACAATTCCTCGGACGACGCCACAAAGGCCAATAACAATCCGACCATCGGCGTATCCGGTAGCGGCTATAGTCCCGACGAGGTGACCGTTAACGCAGGCATACCGGTCGCGATCAAGCTCGTCGCGAAGGCATCGCTCGGCTGCACCGGCATCTTCCGCATACCGCAGCTTAACATCGAACAAAGTCTGACGCCAAGTCAGACCACCACCATCACCGCGACGTTCCCCTCGCCTGGACGTTATACGTTCACGTGCGGCATGGGCATGTACCGCGGTACCATCATCGCCATATGAAAAAAACTTCATACAAAGTGCTCCACTTCAATTGCGCGAGCTGTGCGCTCGTCATGGAGGGCGTCTGTGAGGACACGCCGGGCGTCCAGAAGGCCGTCGTGAACGGCAGGAAAAAGATCCTTACCGTCGATCACGACGAATCAGTCGATCTCGTGAAGCTCACCGGTGCATTGAAGGACGCTGGGTACCCCGTCGAACCCGTCTAACGCCATGGCAGTACCAGTCACCAAGGAGTTCCCCGTCATCGGGATGCACTGCGCGTCGTGCGCGAAAAACATCGAGCGCGTGGTGAAGAAGGTCCCCGGCGTCAAAGGCATCAGTGTCAACTACGCGACCGAACGTGGCATGCTTTCCTATGATCCTGCAGCTACCAAACTCAATAACGTGGATTCACAAATCCGTAAGCTCGGATACCGTGCCGTGTTGGACGAACAGGCACACCACCACGACCACGCCGCGATGCTACGAGCTCACGAGCTCGTTTCTCTACGTAACAAAGTCGTAGCCGGCGCTATCGCAGGCGCGCTCATCATGGCGCTCGACGCGCTACGCATGGCGGGACTGATGCCGGAGCATGGCGTACAACTCGCACAACTTGCGCTGGCGACCACGGTCATGGCCTGGTCCGGACGCCAGTTCTTCGTGAGCGCATGGCGCGCGCTCCGGTTCCGCCAGATGAACATGGACACGTTGATCGCCGTGGGCACCGGCGCGGCGTACCTCTTCAGCGTGGTGGCGGTCGCGTTCCCGTCGTTCTTCACGAAGAGTGGTCAACTTCCGACCACCTACTTCGACGCCGCCGTCGTCATCACGACGCTCATCCTCCTCGGGCGCTACTTCGAAGCGCGCGCGAAACGCGGTGCCAACGATGCGGTCAAGAAACTCGCGGGACTCGCGGCGAAGACCGCACGTGTCCTGCGCGAAAACGATGCACACGAGGTGCCGATAAGCGAAGTCAAAGTCGGCGATCTCGTCATCGTACGCCCGGGCGAGAAGATACCGGTCGACGGTTTCATCACCGAGGGATCGTCGTCGATTGACGAAGCCATGGTGACCGGCGAAAGCATGCCGGTCGACAAGACCATCAACGATGCGGTCATCGGCGGTACGATGAACACCAACGGCGCGTTCACCTTCCACGCCACGAAGGTCGGCGCGGACACCGCGCTCGCACGTATCATCGAGCTGGTCGAGCGCGCGCAGAGCTCACAGGCACCGATCCAGCGCCTCGCTGACCGGATCGCCGGCGTTTTCGTGCCCATCGTGCTCGGTATCGCTGCCACGACCTTCATCATCTGGTTCATCCTGCCACCCGCAGGAGTCGTCGCGCTGAACTTCGCGCTCGTGCTCACGGTCTCCGTCCTTATCATCGCGTGCCCCTGCGCACTCGGACTAGCGACACCCACCGCCGTCATGATCGGCGTCGGTAAGGGTGCCGAGCACGGCGTGCTCATCAAGAACGCGGGTGCGCTCGAACGACTCGCCAACATCGACGTCATCGTCTTCGATAAGACCGGCACGCTGACCGAAGGCAGACCTCGCGTTGTCCACATCGAAGGTTCTGAGACGCTCATGTGGGCCGCGTGGGCAGAACAACACTCCGAGCATCCGCTCGCGGCCGCAGTGGTACGATATGCGAACGAGCACGGCGTCCCAACGCCGGTCGTTCCACAACAGTTCGAGGTAGTGGTCGGACGAGGCGTACGTGCGGTCATCGACGGCACCACCATCTTGGTGGGCAACCATGCGTTCCTGCACGACCACCACATCACGCTCACTGATGTACAACAAAACATCGCAAAAAAATTGGAATCCCAGGCTCACACGCTGTTATTTGTCTCGAAGGATGGCGCGTACCTCGGTTGCATCGCCATTTCCGATTCACTTCGACAGAATGCAAAAGACGCCATTGCGCAGCTCATGCACTTCGGCATCGAGCCGATACTGCTCACTGGCGACAACGCGCGTACCGCCGAGGCAATCGCGCGACAGGCAGGTATCGCATCCTTCGAGGCCCGCATGCGTCCCGAAGACAAGGCGACGTTCATCAAGAACCAACAATCAAAGGGGAATAAAATCGCCATGGTCGGGGACGGTATCAACGACGCGCCTGCACTCGCCCAAGCGACTGTCGGTATTGCGATCAGCACAGGAAGCGACATCGCACTCGAATCAGCGCAGATCGTGTTGCTCCACGGCGAGGTGGCGAACATCGTGACCGCGATCACGCTCGCCCGTGCCACGCTCAACACCATCAAGCAGAATTTGTTCTGGGCGTTCATCTACAACATCATCGGCATTCCCGTGGCTGCTGGTGCTTTGTACGCATCGTTCCACCTGCTCTTGAGCCCGATCATCGCGTCCGTAGCTATGGCATGCTCATCGCTGTTCGTGGTGATGAATTCGCTCAGGTTAAAGCGTTTCGGGCGTACGACGACGGTGTAATTCAGTTCTTTTCCGACGTCTTTTTCCATGGTACACTGGCACCATGGAACCTATGACACAACGACATCCGCTCGATAGCGTCGCGCGCAACATCCGACGCGACATACTGACCTCGACCACGAAGGCCGGTTCTGGCCATCCTTCATCGTGCCTCTCTGCGGTCGAGTTGATGACCTCGTTATTTTTCGACGGACATTTCAAAGCGGACCTCCGTCGCCCCACGTATCGAAATAACGACCGATTGCTGTTTTCGAAGGGCCACGCGGCACCTCTCTTGTACGCGCTCTACGCAGCTGCAGGAGCGGTGTCCCATGGCGAGCTCATACGACTTCGAACGCGTACGAGCATGCTCGAAGGCCATCCAATGCCATCATTCCCGTTTACCGAAGCGCCGACTGGCTCGCTCGGCCAAGGTCTTTCAGTCGGCATCGGTATTGCATTGAGCGCACGCATGGACCGGCTGCCGTTTAGGACCTACGTACTCCTCGGCGACAGCGAAATGGCCGAGGGCTCGGTCTGGGAGGCGATCCAATTCGCCGGTCACGCAAAGCTCGACAACCTCACGGCAATTCTCGATGTGAACCGGCTCGGCCAGCGCGGACCGACCATGCTCGGCCACGACTGCAGGGCGTACGCCCGGCGCATCGAGAGCTTCGGATGGAAAACAATCATTGTCGACGGCCATGACCTCCGTGCAATCTCCACTGCATATCGTACCGCCCGCACAGTCACTGGGAAGCCAGTGATGGTCATCGCGAAAACGATCAAGGGTAAGGGCGTTTCATTCATCGAGAACAAGAACGGCTGGCACGGGAAAACGTTGACTATAAGTGATCTCACTCGAGCACTAAAGGAACTCGGACCGATCATCACGACGCGCAAAGTCTCAGTCGTAAAACCTCGGACTATTGCAACGACGATTCTCAAGAAAAAATCAGCTTCGGTAATTGCCTACCATAAAGGCATGTCAACCTCGACGCGACAAGCAATCGGCAACGCGCTGGTGCGCCTCGCGCCGCGTTACCCAAACCTCGTCGTGCTCGATGGTGAGGTCGAAAACTCGACCTACACCGAACTGTTCGATGTACACTATCCGAAACGATTCATCGAATCGTACATCGCTGAGCAGAACATGGTCGGTATCGCGAACGGTCTCGCCTCACGCGGTACGCTGCCGGTCGCCGCTACCTTCGCCGCGTTCTTGACGCGCGCGCACGACCAGCTCCGCATGGCGCAATATGCCGGTACGCACCAGGTGTTCATCGGCACGCACGCCGGTGTTTCGATCGGTCAGGACGGCGCCTCGCAAATGGGACTTGAGGACATCGCGATGTTCAGGTCACTCGAAGGAAGCACCGTGCTCTACCCTGCCGATGCCGTCACCGCGGAAAAGCTCACCGATTGTGCACTCGCACACAGCGGCATCGTATACCTGCGCGCCGGGCGCAATCCCGCACCGCTCCTCTATCCATCGACTGCGTCGTTCTCAATTGGCGGCAGCACGACGTTCCGTACGTCAAGAAATGACAAAGCGACTATCGTCGCGGCAGGCGTCACACTCAATGAGGCGTTTACCGCAGCGGACGAGCTGCAAAAACAAGGGATTGCCATACGTGTCATCGACTGTTACAGCGTGAAACCGATTGACGCGACGACATTGAAAAAGGCGGCGCGAGAAACTGCACACCTCATCGTGGTCGAGGATCACCGACCGGAAGGTGGGCTTGCTGATGCGGTCCGTAGTGCGCTCGGTCTTCTCGCAGGTACCGTCATCTCGCTCGCCGTCCAGGGAGTTCCGCATAGTGCAACATCGGCACAACTCCTTCATACACATCGCATCGACGCGTCCGCGATTATTAACGCAGTCAAAAGAACCCTATGAACGGACTAATCTTTGATATTGGCGGCACAAACCTTCGCCTTGCAGTTACGAATGGTCATGGCTTCTCGAAACCGGTGCATGTCCCGATCGAGAAAAACTACCAAAAAGCGCTACAACTAATCGCTCGTTCCGCAGCAGCGCTCATAGGCACGAAGAAACTCACTGGTGTCGCCGGCGGGCTGCCAGGTCCGCTCGATAGCAAGAAAACGATGCTGCTCCAAAGCACGCACCTTCCTGGTTGGGCGCGAAAGCCGTTCGCGCGAGACCTTGGTCACATCTTTAAGGCACCGGTATACCTAGAGAACGACAATGCCGTCGTGGGCCTCGGCGAAGCGATCCACGGTGCTGGTAAAGGCGAGGCAATCGTCGGGTACGTCGGCATCGGCACGGGCATCAACGGCTGCAAGATCGACCGCGGCATGATCGCGCCGAATGCGCTCGGATTTGAGATCGGGCACCACTTCATGAACATCACAATTGCACACCATCGTCACCCCTCGCCACACCCCGGCGATTGGGAAAGCCTCGTATCAGGTAGCGCACTCGAGGTGAACTACGGGAAACCCGCCGTTACCATCATCGATAAGCGTATCTGGAGGAACATGGACAAGCTGGTCGCGATCGGTCTTGCGAACGTCGCGATGTTCTGGTCGCCATCGATCATTGTAGTCGGCGGCTCGCTGACGAAACGCTTGTCTCTCATTAATATCCGCAGCGAGTTCAAGAACATATTGAAAATCTATCCTATAAAACCAAAAATCGTCTTTGGTACGCTTGGTGATTATGGTGGGTTGTACGGCGCCTTGGAACTCATAAAAAACCACGCATGATCTACCTCGGCGCTGACCACGGCGGTTTTCTACTCAAAGAGGAATTGAAGAAACGACTGGCACGACGGCGTATTCGTTTCGTCGATTGCGGCGCACCCACACTCGACTCGCGCGACGATTATCCGGCGTTCGCTCGTGCCGTGGCGAAGGCAGTCGCGAAAAGCCCGCGCCATCGTGGGATCGTCCTGTGCCGTTCTGGCGTCGGCGTCGACATCGTCGCCAACAAGACACCCCGCGTCCGTTCCGTCGTAGCGACGGACGTTTGGATCGCGCGACGTTCACGTCGTGACGACAATACGAACGTCATCGCACTTCCTGCAGAGCACGTGAGTGCAAAACAAGCGTGGGCGATCGTGTCAGCATGGCGCACCACGAAATACCGCCGGACCACGCGTGATGTACGGAGACTTCGGCAGATTGTGAAGATCGAACATGCAACACGTTAACATCATTCCGTCCGTCCTCGAACGAACCGTGTCGGCCGCACGACGCCGCATCGACGAACTGAAGCAGCTCGACGTACCACTTCACCTCGACCTCATGGACGGACGTTTCGTGACGACCAGGTCGTTCGGTCCGAAGAGCATCATGCAGCTCGACGTACCCCCACACACCACCGCACATCTGATGGTCGATGAACCGATCCCGTGGATAAACGCGTGCTGGCGTATCGGCATCCGCCAGTTTGTCCTTCACGTCGAATCACGTGGTGTTTCGCCACATGCCGTCCGCAACGTTCACAAGTTGTTCGACATTACGATGGCCATTGACCCGGGCACGCCGATCTCCCTCCTTCGTCCGTACGTTCCGCACATTTCAGGATTCCACGTCATGACGGTCAAACCAGGACGACAAGGGAACCTCTTCATTCCATCGCAACTTACAGTTGTAAAGCGCCTACGACGCCAACACAATGGTATGCCTATCGCTGTCGATGGCGGCATGAACGAAACCACCATCCCACTAGCCGTGGCAGCAGGCGTGGAGCGCATCATCGTAGGGTCAGCGCTTACACACGTCCACGACTTAAGGAAGAAATACAGACAGCTCTCGTCGTTGTAGTGTGGGTGAATACGGGTGGCACGACGTTTCGGAAACATCGTTTTTTTAGTACACTGATTACATGCTCACGCTTACCAGCCCGATCGGCGACGTACATGGTGTCGGTCCCGCGACCGCACAAAAGCTTACACGTCTCGGCATCGCTACCGTCATCGACCTTCTGTCCCACGTACCGATCAGGCATGAGGACCTACGCCACACCACGCCGATCGCACGCCTACACACGGACGCGACATCGGTCATTCGCGGACGACTCCAGCTCGTCACATCACGACGAGGCTACCGCCGGCGGCGCATAAGTATCACCGAAGGTCTCATCAGCGACAAGACCGGGACCGTAAAGGTCGTCTGGTTCAACCAACCATACTTGACGGACCACTTCGCGCCGGGCGATGAGGTGTTTCTGGTCGGTAGATTGGTAAACAACGCGTTCGGCCCCCAACTGCAATCACCGTTGATCGAAAAGCTCGGCGAAAAACGTCTCCTCGCCGGGAGGATTCTACCCATCTATCGTGCGACTGAAGGGCTCACACAACGTCAGATCAGGGTGCTTATCACCTCGGCACTGCCCGCGGCACGAAAAGTTCCTGACTGGCTTCCCGAAGAAGTGCGGTCGTCCGAGCGGCTCATGGCGCTTTCGACGGCGGTTGCGGAAATCCATTTTCCGACATCACTCCCTAAACTCGCGGCCGCACGTGAGCGGCTGAAGTTCGACGAACTGCTTCCGTTCATGCTCGCCACGCTCCGTCTCGACGCCGCAACAGATGCGTCGAGCGCACATCCAATACCGTTCACCGAGGATCATGTACGAACATTCGTTCAAACGCTTCCTTTTACGCTCACGACCGACCAGCGACGCGCCACGTGGGAGATACTCCAGGACATGACGAAAGCGACGCCGATGCGACGTCTGCTCGAAGGTGACGTCGGTTCGGGTAAGACCGTGGTCGCTGCGGTCGCACTCGAGAGCGTTGCCCGCCACGGATTCCAATCAGCGATGCTCGCACCGACCGACATCCTCGCGCGGCAACACTACGACACACTCAAAAATCTTTACAAAGGAGCGGTTACTATCGCCCTTCTCACCGGCACACAACATGAACGGTCCGATAGCACAGGGGCATCCCGGCACGACGTCATGACCGGTCTCGATAAGGGAGAAATCACTATCGTCGTCGGTACCCATGCGCTCCTCAACAAGAAGGTAACGCTGCCGAACTTAGCGCTGGTGATCGTCGATGAGCAGCATCGCTTTGGCGTAGAACAACGCCATGTGTTGCAGCGAAAAAACGCCGTGATGGTACCTCATCTTCTTTCGATGACGGCAACGCCGATCCCGCGCACGCTCGCGCTCACGCTCTACGGAGGGTTGAAACCGTCGTTCCTCCGTCAGCTTCCTCCAGGTCGGACACCCGTCGAAACGCACCTCACGTCGTCCACGGACGATACGGCCACACACACGATCCTCGAGCGGTCCCAACATGGCGAACAGGCGTATGTCGTCTGTCCGCTTATCGAGGAATCGGACGAGCTCGGCGTCAGCGCAGCGACGGTCGAGTTCGAGAGGCTGTCGCACGGGCCGCTTTCAACACTCCGGTGCGGCCTGCTCCACGGGAAATTGCCACCAAAGGAGAAGCGTCGCGTGCTCGAGGAGTTCCGCACACACACCATCGACGTACTGATCACCACGCCCGTCGTCGAGGTCGGCGTCGACATTCCGAACGCGACCGTCATGCTCATCGAAGGCGCCGAGCGGTTCGGGATGGCACAGCTACATCAACTCCGCGGCCGTGTCGGTAGAAGCAGCGCGCCATCGATATGCTTTCTCGCTACCGACAGCGACAACTCGTCAGCCCTTGATCGCTTACGGGTCCTTGAAACGATCTCCGATGGGTTCGCCCTCGCCGAAGAAGACCTCAAACAAAGAGGGCGGGGTGACCTCTACGGCATCCGCCAGTCGGGGTTACCACAGTTCAACATGGCGTCACTGACCGACCTCGACCTCATGAAACGGGTTCGCACGGTCGCCGCAGGACTACTCGCCGATGACCCCGATCTGATACGTCATCCAATGCTCAAAAAGAAAACGGACGCCTCGTTCCGTGCGCTCCACCTCGAATAGACGGTTGACGTAGAGGAAATACATTGGTATGGTGCGGTGTATTGGTTTAACGTATCCAAGCCCTTTCGACTGGGGGCGGTAACGGCGACGTCAGCGGAACGGCGACTTAGGCGACTTCTAAGATCGCATAGGACAGGCCCTATGCGGTAGGGCCACCTTCTTGCCAACCGCCCCCAGCCCAGCTCGTTCACAAACACCATCTTCCGAAATCCCTCGGCCACCCCAACCAAGGAGGTTGAATCGGAGAGGCAATCCCATCGCAACAAGTTGCTGCACACCAGAACCGGAGTACTTGAATCTCACACCACGGATGGATAACTTGTTATGTCGGACAACTCCGTAACCGCCAGTATGGCAGAAGTCGATGAGTTCGTAACCGCACGAGGATTCTACGAGTTCCTCACGACTCGCAAAACCCTCGTCATCGACGGAAAGCCAAGCTGCCTTCGCTGTAGGAAGGCTATCTCCCAGCCCCGAGTCGACTCCTTCAAGGATGGGGAACCCGTGCTCACCTGCGTCACGTGCCACGGACTCCTCGAGAAGCTCGACCCGACCTTCATGAGAAGGCAGCTGTGCGCCGCCAAGGTGTGCTCCCTGCCTTCCAGTAACGGACTGGGAGAAGACTGGGCTCCGCGTGGGAGCCGTCGAAAGATCCGCGCCGAGGGCTCGTCCCTCTAGCGGAAGATGATGCAAAGGCATCGGTGCGACAACGGAAAAACACTCCGGAACTCGTGCCGATGCCTGTAGTTTTATTTACCTGCCAAACAACTCTTTAACGGCGTCCGCAAGGGTGGCGACCCGCATGACGTCGATCTTCTGCGTGCCGTGCAACTTCGCCTGTGTCGCGATGACCGCGTGTTTGAACCCAAGTTTCTCTACTTCCATGAGCCGTAGCTCCATCTGCGATACCGAGCGCAGCTCACCGCCGAGGCCCACCTCGCCAATCGCGACAAGGTCCTTGCCGACGGTCGTACCGAGCATGGCCGACGTGATCGCCAGACACACCGCGAAATCAGCGGCGGGTTCGCCGACCCTGATACCACCCACGACGTTCACGAACACATCTTGGGTCGCGAGCTTGAGTCCGGCGCGCTTCGCGAGGACCGCGAGCAACAATTGCAGCCGATTGAACTCGATACCCGATCCGGTACGCCGCGGCATGCCGAACACGGTCTGGTTGACGAGCGCCTGGACCTCGACGAGGAACGGTCGCGAGCCCTCCATGATGGCGGCGACACATGACCCCGGGCCGAACTGACGTTCGGCGAGGAACACCTCGGACGGATTCTTCACCTCGACGAGTCCCGTGTCGCGCATGTCGAACACGCCGACCTCGTTCGTCGACCCAAAACGGTTCTTCACGCTTCTCAAAATTCGATATGCGTGATATTGATCACCCTCGAGGTAGAGAACCGTATCGACAAGATGCTCAAGCGTTTTAGGCCCGGCGACCGAGCCCTCCTTTGTGACGTGACCAATTAAGATGATGGCGCTGCCGGTCCGCTTCGCCGCTTCGAGGAACTTTACGGTCGTCGCCCGTACCTGGTTGATGCTTCCTGACTCGCTCGGGATGTGCGGCCAATACATCGTCTGTATCGAATCGATGATCACCATCTGCGGCTCCTCATGATCGATCGTCGCGATGATGGTCTCGACATTGGTATCACCGAGGAACCGTATCTTCCCGCCATGCGGCGAAAGCCGGTCGAGTCGCATCTTCACCTGCGCAGCCGATTCCTCGCCCGACACGTACAGCACCTCGCCCTTCGAGGCGACGGCCGCGGCGATCTGTAACACGAGCGTCGATTTGCCGATACCGGGATCACCGCCCAAGAGTATGAGCGACCCCGGTACGATACCGCCACCGAACACACGATCGACCTCGCCGATGCCTATCGGCATACGCTGCGACTGGGTACCGCTTACCTCCGAAAATGCGATTGATACACCGGGTTTACCCTGAACCACGCGTCGGTCCTCTGTCGGCGGGGCCGACTCTGCGACAGTTCCCCATTTTCCGCACTCGGGACATCTGCCTTGCCATTTCGAAAACTGCGCGTCGCAGTTGCTGCACAAAAATACCGTCTTTATCGCCATACGCTACCCGAAATACTTATTCTGCTTCAGCCATTGATACACGGCGGTCACGCGTTTCACATACGTGCGTGTCTGATCGTAGCCCGAATTTTTATCACACTGCCACCATGTCTTCGTGGGACAACCGGTGCTGCAGAAATTCGCGTCCATACCGCCGTTATAGGCGGCATAGTAGTACTGGTAATCCGTCCTTGTACAGATCGGACCGCTACTACAGACGACGTTCTTGCTCCTTGCATGTGAGCTTGAACTATCTGGACAAGGGTTGTCCACGAGCGCCTTCAAATACCCCATGCCAGCCTTGATGTTCTGCTCCGGATTGAACAGATTTGCCGTATTTGTCGTATCGACGCCATACTGTTTCGCGGTGGCCGGCAGCACCTGCATAAGCCCATAGGCAAGCGGGTCGCCATTTTTTTTGTGCGATTGCGCGTTCGGGTTCGCGTGTGACTCGACAATGAGGATGGCGAGCCCATGGTACGCGAGCGCGGGGTCGTTGTTCGCATACTTGAGCACTAACTTATCGTATCCATTGGCCTGAATAAGTTTTTCGGCCTGCGTGATACCGAGCGAACTAATATCAATGGTAGTATCCACCGTCTTGTCTGCTACCCCACTTTGCTCATAGGTTTGCGTGATCTGGCTAATAAAGGTCGGAACGAGGCTATGGATGTTCACCAACGCCGGATTGATGATGCTGAGGAGGAGATACGACGCGAGCGCAATGATGAGACCGATGAGCGCACCGGAGATGATCTCCTTGCCCTGGTTCATCCGTGAAGGGTTTCCCATCGACACAATGTAGTGATACCCGCCGTACATTATCATCACGACCGCGAGAATCCCTATCACACCGATGAAGTATACGTAGAATGCGCCGAGATATTTCGCGAGAAGGTCGCCGCCGATCGCCGTCGTTCCGAACAAATTGGGGATTGGTACGTTCGGCGTGAAATACTTCGTCGTGTCCGCAACGGCCGTTTTCGTTTTTGTCGTGACCAAATTCAACGGTTGAGAAATATCGACGGATACGCACTGCGGCGTAGCGCCATTCATACAGCAGATGTTCGACATGCCGGTACCCGCCGGACAGGCGACTGCGCTGCTTACCGCGGAGGTTATACTTGCTGCACAAAGATTATACGGGGCGACTTCTAAGAACACCCCGTACGTCCAGGCACTATGCCCGCCGCAACCGGTCGCCTGCGCGTTCACCTGTGTCACACTCCCGAATACAACAAACAGGAGAACTGCAACTATGATTATTTTTCTTATGCTCTGCATATTACTTCAACTGGATCTTCTGCATTTGGCCTGACCTCTTGTCGAAGAAGTAAAGTATCGACTCGTCGGATGACAATTTGAGGCTCGATGCGCTGAACTGGTCGATACCATTCGAATCGACCGGTCGCGCGATCTTCGTTTTCTGGCCGGTCGAGAGGTCGATCCTGTAGATGTCGTCTGGAATATCCTTCGAGAGGTCAGTGAAGAGGCCGGTGCCCTGCTCGAGATACTGCGGTACCGCGCAGAAGAGCGAGGTTCCGGTGCCGAAGGTGCACTTCTCGGGCCATGTCTGCACGTCGAGGTTGATGTTGTTGGTGCCCATCGAGGTCGCCGTGCCATTAGCGATGTACAGCGTGGGGTTGTACCCGGTCTGCTTCGAGAACACACTGTAGAGGAGCAGCTGCCCGTCAGGCGAGTACGTACTGTCGAATCCCCGGCCGGGGACATTGAAGGACTTGAAGTTTTCGCCGAGCATACCGACCGGCACGACTGTCTGCTGGTCGGCGTTCGCCGCATCGGTGAAGAGTGCGACCACGTTACCAGCCGGCGACCAGTTGACCTCGAACTGACTCGCCTTGTCAGCGAGCGGCGTCACGGTCGTAGCGTTCGATCCATCGAAGTTCGAGACGACGAGAAGCTGATCCGAGCTGTCGCTCCCCATGAACTTGAACGTCAACTTATCGCCAGCGGGCGAGAAATTGATGTCCTCCATTTCCGGCGCGAGGGTATACTGACGCTGGCTCTTCACGTCGTAGAGGATCTTGCTCGAATCAGGGAACTCGAGGATCGCCTTATCCTTCTGCGGCGACCATGTGACCTTGTCGGCCGACGGGTACGTGTCTGATGAAAGAAGTTTCCGAGACGTCCCGTCCGGCGAGATCTGATAGAACTGGCCGGTAGTCGGATCGTAGTAGATAAGGTCCCGGCCATTGTTCGCGAC
>CAINXF010000002.1 GCA_903854795.1 Candidatus Kerfeldbacteria bacterium | reverse complement strand
GGGCGAAGGGCGCCCGAACCAGAAGATCACCGGCATCCTCACCGCGATCAAGACCCGTGAGATCCAGGACGGCGTCACCTACGACTTCCTCGCGAAGAAGACCGTGCCGAACGTTCGGTACGAGTCTTACGATGAACAGGTCGCCACGTTCACGATGACGACCGACAGGAACGGCGCATTCTCGAAGACGTTCACTGTTGATCCTGCGGGATTCTATCGGATCGAATTGCATGGTACCGACGAAAAAGGCAATGATGCGACCATGACGACCTACGTGTGGTCGGGCGCGTCGTACGGGGGATACGTGTACGGAAGCCTTTCGTTCGTCGATATGGCGCAGGTCATGGGATCGATGATGCCGCAGTATGCGGCCGGTGACACTGCGACGTTGAGGGTCCTTAACGGCAATGGTCCGGTGACGGTGGCGCCTGAGGACCGTTTTCTTTTCATCACGGCTCAGCGGGGATTGCGTGACGTGACGATCCAACATGATCCCTCGTTCGTCCGTACGTTCGCTGAAAAGGACATCCCCTCGCTCGGTACGAAGGCGGTCATGTTCACGAAGACGGGGATCATCGAACTCTATGGTCCGCAACTTAATTTCAACGAGTCGTCGAGGAACCTTAAAATCTCGGTGACGCCGGACCATGCTTCGTACGCACCTGGGGCGACCGCAACGCTCGCGGTGCACGTGACCGACGTCGATGGCAACGGCCGGAAAGCACGCGTCAACTTGAGTGCGGTCGACGAGGCGCTCGTCTCGTTACAAGGAGGGTCATACAACCTTTCAATTCTCTCGACACTCTACCAACCAGTAAGCGACGGGTTGCTCGGCTCCTACATCAGCAACAGGACGGTTGATACAGCGGTGGGGGCAGAAAAGGGAGGCGGCGGTGGCGATGACCGCGTCAATTTTCAGGATAACGCACTCTTCACCGAGATCGAGACCGATGTGAACGGCAACGGCACCGCGGTTATGAAGTTCCCTGACAACCTCACGTCGTGGAACGTTACCTCGCTCGCGGTTACCGACGATCTGTCTGTCGGCAGTGATTCGAAGTTGATATCGGTCAAAAAAGATCTGTTCGTGGTGCCTGAATTCCCGGATCGGATGTTGTCACAGGACCATGAGAACGCCGTGGCGACCGCATACGGCACGTCGCTTAAGGCGGGCGATGATGTGACGTTCACGTTCTCGATACCTGGCGTCACGAAGACGCCCACCACACAGACCGGCAAGGCGATCCAAGCGGTCACGTATGCGTTCCCCGAGCTCGCAGTAGGCGACTACCAGTTGAGGACCGAGATCGCCGCGCATGGTCTCAGCGACGTTGTAGTGTTGCCGCTGCATGTGCTCGCTTCGTCGATCATGCAACGCACGGTGAAGGTGGCGTACCTCGAGCGGAACGAGACCCCCACGATGGCACCTTCGGGACGGACCGTCCTTCGGATCGCCGATGCGGACCGAAACCTCGCCTACGAGATGCTCTGGGGACTTCTCGGTAATCCGTACGCACGTCTCGACGACACCGTCGCAGCTCATATGGCATCAGATACCCTTCAAACGATGTTTAAGGAGACGACGTACGCTACGCCAGGCGATCCGACATCGTTTCTGACCGGAAAAGGGCTGGCGCTCTATGCCGTCGGAAGTGAGGACCTCGAATACGGCGCACTCGCCGCTGCAGATCCTGCGTTTGCAGCGGATCGCGGCGTGCTCGTCTCGTGGTTCAAGAACACGCTCGACAGCAAGTCGACGAATACAGAGCAGGCGGCGTATGCACTCTGCGGCCTCGCACAGCTCCATGAGGCGGTGCTACCGGAACTTCGTGCGATGATCGCGATGGATAACCTTCCTGATCGCGATAAGCTCACCATTGCGCTCGCGTTCGAAGCGCTCGGCGCGAAGGAGGAGGCGCGGCCGATCGCAGCGTATCTTCTCGACCATTACGGCGTGGCTCAGGACCAGTACGTTCGGTTGACGCTTGGTAATAACGATGACGAGAAGATCGTGTCGACCGCGCGGTTTGCTATCCTTGCGGCCGGACTCGGCCTTGACCAGCGGTATGGCCTCCTTCAGTATCTCGCCACGCACGAGCCGAAGGACACCGGCACGCACCTCGAGCAGGTGCTCGCGATACAGCGCCTGCTCGCCAACGTCGGCACGGGAACCGTCACGGTGTCCTACCGCCTCGATGGCAAGGACGAGACGAAGACGATCGCCGCGAACGATGCGCTCGAATTGAGTCTGGATGCGGACCAAGCGGCGACGTTCGCGCTCACCGGTCACACTGGCAACGTCTCGGTTGCCTCGAGCTACGCGGTACCGTTCGATCCGACCGCGGCGCCGCACACCGACGCGCTCACGGTTTCGAGGAAATATACGGTCAATGGCAAGGAGACGACGTCGTTCAAAAAAGGTGACCTCGTCAAGGTCGAGCTGTCATGGTCGAAGAAGTCGGGCGCGATGG
>CAINXF010000001.1 GCA_903854795.1 Candidatus Kerfeldbacteria bacterium | reverse complement strand
GTGATCATCTCCCTCGTGTTGCTGTTCGTCGTGTTGCTGATCCCTGCGATCAGGAGCGAGGCATCCTCGCTGACGAACTCGAACTATGTCGAGAAGGTGACGAACTTCTTCTCGAACTCTCCCGTGAACATTGGGTCGCTCGCGACGAAGGAGAACGTATCGACCTTTTCGAAGGGCATCTTCGCCGGGGTCAAGGGTGTGATCGGTGGTTTCGCGTCGTTCCTCCTCGTCCTCGTGATTACGTTCTACTTCACGATCGACGAGAAGAACATCCGTCAGTTCTGGGTCCGATTGGTCCCGAAGCAGTACCGTGAGCGCGTGATTCGCGTCGCACGGCTCTCGGTCGAACGGATCGGAAGCTGGTTCAGGGGACAGCTTCTCGTGTCGCTTTTGATCGGCGTGTTGAGCTACATCGCGTTCTATTTCCTTGGCGTGCCAGACGCGCTCCTGCTCGCCTTGATCGGCGCGGTCGCCGCGTTTATTCCGGTCGTCGGCGCGGTTATCGGTATCGCCCCCGCCGTCCTGCTTGCACTCACCGTGAGCCAGGTGACGGCGCTCATCGTGCTGGCCATTGGCGTGGCGATCCATGAGTTCATTGCGAACGCCGTCGTACCGAAGGTTATGTCGAAGGCGGTCGGTCTAAACTCGGTCGTCATCGTTATCGTTATGCTCCTCGGCGCGCAACTCGCCGGCGGCGTCGGTCTCGTACTCGCGATCCCTACCGCCTCGGTCATCGACATCATTATCAAGGAACTGAAGCCGAAGGAACGGCTTGAGGAGGCTCCTCATGGCGCGTGACCGGCAATTCACCACGTTCGATTTTTCGACTAGCTCGATTTTGAAGTTCTTCCTCATCATCATCGTGCTGTTCTTGCTTTGGGCCGTGCGCAACGTGGTCGCGATCGTGCTCTTCTCGGGTGTGCTCGCCGCGGCGATCACACCGCTCGTCGATGCGCTCCATCGGCGTCGCGTGCCACGCGGTCTCGGCATCGCCTTCGCCTATGTGTTGATCGTCGCCGTGCTGGTAGCGGCGGTCTACCTGTTCGGACAGCTTGTGAGCGATCAGTTGCGCGGGCTCGCGACGAATTTCCCTTCGTTCTACGATAAGGTGACGCATTATTTCGTCGGCACGTCGCAGGCGAACACCGCCCTCTCGGACACCATCCAGAATTGGTTGAACTCCCTCAATTCGACGTTGGTCAGCCTCTCAAAGCAGGTCGTCACCGGGACGTTCAACTTGTTCGGTGGCGTGTTTACGTTCATCGGCGTGCTCGTGTTGTCGTTCTATATGGTCGTGCAGAAGGGGAGTATTAAGCGCCTCATCGACGCGATTTCGCCCACGCACTACATCCCGTATCTCTACCAGCTTACCGATCGGATCGAGGACCGGCTTGGCGGGTGGGCGCGCGGACAACTACTCATGAGCCTTGCGATCGTGGCGCTCACGTACTTCGGTCTTCTGATCGTCGGGATCAACTATGCGATCGCCCTCGCGCTCATCGCGGGCATCGCGGAGCTCGTCCCGTTCATCGGGCCGGTAGCCGGTGCCGTGCCGGCGGTGCTCGTGGCGTTCGGCCAGTCGCCGCTCCTCGCGCTCATCGTCATCGCGCTGTATCTGTTCAACCAGTGGATTCACAACAATTTCATCACGCCAAAGATCATGCAGCGGACGACTGGCCTGAATCCTATCGTCATCATCATCGTCGTCCTGATCGGTGGGAAGCTCGCGGGCATCGCGGGTGTTATCCTCGCAATCCCGGTCACGTTGATCATCGACTCATTCTTCGAAGATTTCTTCAAAGAGGACGATGTCACAGGATCGACCGGACAACCAGAAGGAGACATCTAGTTGTTCGGAGAGGAAACCCTAACGGTTTCCTCTTCCGATACCTCTCTTTCCGTATACGGTGTCGCGCCTTCTTGTTCGTCTAGGGTCCCGCCGAGCAAAGCCCGGCACCCTGATACTCGCTCGTACGGCGCGACAGGACATCTGATATTATGAACACCACGACAGAATCTGATTCAAAGGGTGTACTAGCGGTCGTCGGCACACCGATCGGCAACTTGGACGACATGAGCGCGAGGGGACTCGCGCTGTTGCGTCAGGCGGACTGCATCGTGTGCGAGGATTCGCGCGTCACGAAGAAGTTGACCGACCGCTACGGCATCACGACGCGGCTCATGAGCGTCCACCACCATAGTTCGCCCGCCAAGGTCGACGAGGTCATCGCCATGATCCGTGGTGGGAAGACCGTTGCGCTCGTGACCGATGCAGGCACGCCGGGCATCTCCGATCCCGGGGGCATTCTCGTGGCCGCTGCGTACGATGCCGGTGTACGTGTCATTTCCATCCCCGGACCGTCCGCCGTGACTGCCGCGCTCTCCGTGAGCGGTTTACCCACCGACCGATTCCGTTTTTACGGGTTCATTCCGCATAAGAAAGGCAGAGAAACGATGTTGAACGAGGTCGTGGAGACGACAGAAACCGCTGTGTTCTTCGAATCACCGCATCGGATCATGAAGACGCTTGAATGGCTGAAGGAGCGACTCGGTAGCGATCGGACCGTCGTGGTGACCCGCGAACTGACGAAGATATTCGAGGAAGTCGTGCGGGGGAGTTCCTCGTACGTGTATGGTGTATTCGCTGACAATCCGGGCAAGGTACGTGGGGAATTCGTGGTGGTCGTGAGCCCTACGTCTGGTTGACGGTCGGAGCTGCGTTTGCGAGACTGTTGGTATGGTACGACGAGTCTCAAAAGCGGACGCATTTGGACACGCGCTTATGGCGTATTGGCGCGAAAAGACGCCATGGTACGTCGTCGAGCGCGATGACGGGAATATTGACGCGAGTTCGGTTGGCGTCTATTTTTCGACGTTTCGGGCTTGGCGGCCCGACGTGCGGCAGGCGCTCCGATTCGTCCGTGGTCACGTCGTCGATATCGGCTGCGGTGCCGGGCGCCATGTACAGTATCTGCAACGTCACGGATTGAGGACCGACGGCATCGATCCATCGCCACTTGCCGTAAAGGTATGTCGTGAACGAGGAATCAGGAATGTCCGAGAATCGAGCCTCGAGGCGTTGCCGGACAGCCGCACACGTTATGATACCTTCGTGATGTTCGGC